>JADHVE010000021.1 GCA_016784195.1 Candidatus Woesearchaeota archaeon
AGTGGGACATCCACAAAAGCAATTATAGTGATGATAAGTACCATAGTGAAAGCAAAGAAGAAAAAGACCAAGCATATAGAAACGAACAGGAGTATGGGGTAAATAAAGACGAAGACGGCATTAAAGGAGATTATGCCCAGAAAGGAGAAGAAAAGAAAGATAGAGAAAAAAAGAAAGATGAGTTGGCAGAGACTGTTGAGCAGGAAGAAAAATATAGGAAAGATGAAGAGATGAGTGAAGGGCAGATACAGGTAAAGGCAGCAGAAGAAATATCCCATGAAATAAAAGAGCAGCCTAAAAAAGCTGAGAAAAAGAAAAATATAAAAACAATAGAAGATGCAATTAATAAAGCTATTAAAGAAGAAAAAGAAGTTATAGTTTTGGATAGGTAATTAAAAAATAACCGATAATAAAAATGTATGGATGTAATAGTTGTTCAGCAGGGTATGAAGTCTTAAGCAAGAGCAGAGGATATAGCTTAGGCTCTGCAGGAAACATTACAAGCTCTGCAACTTACCTTATTACAAATAATTTTCCGGAATATGCCGGAATGTTTTACAGCCCTACACAGCATGAAATGATCAATGATATAAAGTATGGCAGAGCAGACCAAGGATATGATCCTGAAGCAAGGGCAATCCAGGAAAGCCTGCAGGGAATGCCTTTAGAGTTCTATATACCTCAATTGATGCCTATGAGTGGAGGTAGTGGAAGGCAGGATATCCAGCCTTTGATGAACATCCAAAGAAGAATAAACAAAAGTATCATAGATGAAATTGAGGAAGCGCAGAAAGAGATTATGGGCAAAGAGATTGTTTTTAGGGAAGTTGAAGAGATTATTGTAATGAGGAAAACCAGAAGAAGAGAGATTATTTTAAGGGATAAGAGAAAAGATATATAAATATTATAAAATAGCCTTGTTCTTATGAATTTTAAAATTAAAAGAATAACAAGTTATATTTTGATTATCCTGCTTATTCTTAACGTCCCTTTTGTAGTTTATTTGTTTAATTTTAATAATACTTCTTTTAATGAAAATTTTTATAAAAAAGAATTTGAGAAACATGGAGTTTATGATAAATTAGATGATTATGATATTGAAAATGTAAACAAAGATGTTTTGGATTATTTAAAAAATAGAGATAATTCATTAAAGGGTCATGATTTCTTTAATGAACGAGAAAAAGAACATCTAGAAGATGTTAAGGATTTGATCCAGATTATTTTGTTTATATTTTATTTTTCCATTATTTTATTTTTTGTTTTGTTTTTAATATTGGTTATTTTAAATAAAAAAATAATAAAAAATGTTGGAATTATTTTTTTCTTTGGAGGGATTTTAACCGTTTTAGATGCTATTATCTTTTATTTATGGGTAAAACTGAATTTTAGATTTGCTTTCGATCTTATGCATAAGACGTTCTTTAAGGCAGGAAGTTATGTGTTTGACCCTGGTTTTGAGAAGATTGTGGTTCTTTATCCACAGCAGCTTTTTTATGATATAACTGCAGATATAGTTATCAATACTTTAGTTTTTTCTTTTGTTTTGTTTTTGGGTGGATTGATTGTAATTATGTATTATAAAAAACAAAAAATTATTTAAAGAAAAGTAAATAAGGCATAATTATGAGAAAGCTATTCATAGCAGGAAACTGGAAGATGAATAAGAATGTTAAGGAATCTGTTTCTCTGGCAAAATCATTGATAAACAGATTAAAGGATGTACAAGACAAGGATGTTGTTGTTTGTCCTGCTTTCACTGCTTTAAGCCAGGTTTATGAAGAAGTTAAAGACTCTAATGTTAAGGTGGGGGCTCAAAATATGTCTTTTGAGGATGAAGGAGCATATACTGGTGAAATCTCTCCAAGGATGCTTAAGGATTTCTGCGAGTATGTTATTTTAGGGCATTCTGAAAGAAGGCAGTATTTTGGTGAAGATGATGAGATAGTGAATAAAAAAGTAAAAAAAGCTCTTGAGCATGGTTTAAAGCCAATATTATGTATTGGAGAGACTTTAGAGGAAAGGGATGGAGACAAGACATTTGATATTATAGAATCACAATTAAAAAAATCATTGAAAAATATGGATAAGAATGATATGAAAAAGATAATAATTGCTTATGAGCCTATCTGGGCTATAGGCACAGGGAAAACAGCTACTCCGGAGCAGGCAGAAGAGGTTCATGTTTTTATCAGAAAAGTTATAAAGAAGAGTTATGGTGATGAGATTGCTTCTGAGCTTAGGATTCTTTATGGCGGCAGTGTAAAGCCAGATAATGTTAAAACTTTGATGGAAAAAGAAGATATAGACGGAGCTTTGGTTGGCGGAGCAAGCTTGGATGCAGAGAGTTTTTCAGGGATTGTTGATTTCTAAGGAATTTCTATATAGAGTTTGTCTGTGTAATATTCTATAAGTGCGTTAGTAGTATTAATATATTCGACTTTCACATCAAAAATATAAGTTCCTGAAACTGCTCCTGTTTCAACATTTATTCCTACACCAAAATCTCTTTCTTCATTGTTTTTAATTGATTCTGTTCTAGCTGTGCCACTAGAACAACTTGGCACGCAATCAACATTTGTGAAAGTACCCTGAGTACTAACTCCATTCTCATCTATAAAGCTTCCATGTGTTACAGTTACACTAAATGTAGTACTAGTACTAGTATCAATCATATTAATAATTTTCATGCCAACAGGCTCAAATTCACCGCGCTTTATAGTCAAATGATTGTTTGGAAGGCAGACACGCTCATTGCCTCCGCACATTAATTCAGCAATCTGGTTGTCAATGTCTTCAAATGTTAAATCTTCCAGATCATTTGCTCCCTGGAAGAGGTCATATAGAAATTTTATTCCAAAACCGAAAATGGTGAGGGATATCACTAAGATTACTAAGAAATTTATTGATAGCTCAATGGCTTTTTTATTCAAAATCACTCACCTGGATTTACAAAAAATACTTTGGAAGAAAAACGTTTTTCATAGCTGTCCCTGACTAATTCCTCTTTATAATTCCAGCTGCCGTCATCATTACGATCTGTTTTAACTTTTCTAGTGTATTCATAATCAAGCTTGTAGCTTAAAGTGCGTTCTTCTTCAATTAGTGCAGGCCTGTAAATTACCGGGATGTCTTTGTTTATTGAATCTCCAACTTTGCTTAATTTTTCATCCAGAATTTTTTCACCAAAAAGAACTTCTCCTTCTTTGAGCTGTATATTTGTTATTTTAACAGGAGGTACAAGGTCTTCTCCTGTATCTTTTAGCTTTATCTGGAATTTGAATTTGTCTTCAAGGACATTAAACGGCTTATTAAATGTTGTTTGTGTTTCCAGTTTGAAAAATCCTATGTCTCTTTCATCCACTACATTTGTTTCAATTACATCTGCTTCATCAACACCATACACACATTTGTTTCCAGTATTGCAGAAATATTTTAAGTATGTAGCATCATATTCCCTGCCATTTATTGTCATTTTGCCTTTGCCTTCACAGGTTCCATAATCTGCAGGGCAAGTGCATTTATTTCCAGGTTTAGTATTTTCTGTAGCTTCCTCCATGCCGTTTCCGCAGCAGTTCCTTATAATATCATATCTGCATTTTTTCTCAACACATTTCACATTATTGCAGGTTTTTGAAGTACAGTCAGAATCAGCCTGGCATTCTGCTTTTTTACATCCGCTTATAAGAAGAATAAGTATTAATGATATCACTATGATGTACTTGGATTTTATTTTAATCATGTCAAAAACCCCCTTATTGATGGGCGGTAGGGTGTAAAGCGTGCTTCAACATCAAGTGGTTTTTGACGCTCAAAATTATATTTATGATGGGTAGTTTTTGAGCACACAAAATTCCATTTGAATATGTTAGGTTAGCATACTCCACCACTATCCATAGAATAGTGGAATTTTGTTGTTTTAAAAATAAAATAAAAACAATATTGAAATCATTTCACAATCTCATATTCTTTCACTATAATCCACATGAACAGTATCAGCAGGAATGTTCCTGCAGTACTCCATATCAATCCTGTGGAGATTGTGTCTGTAACCATTGTATACATCCCAAAAGCCAGTATAATAAACCCTAACCATAAGAATTTATCAAGCACAAGCTTCATGATTTCAAATTCCTGTTGTTGAGATAATCGTTTTTTCATTTTTTTCATTTTTGATCACCTTATGTAACTGTTACAAAGAAAGATTTTGATGAATATTCATCACCCCCTGTTCCGACAGATGATCCTGAAGCTATTATTGCTTTTATTTTGACAATATGGGTAGTACCTGTAGCCGCTGTTCCGGTTCCAGCAGTGAGTTTTATGGGATAAACATTCGCTTCATTTACAGCGAGTGTTTGAACTCCATCATCCCAAATAAAAGCCCCCCCTGTAAAGATACCCCCTGTAGGCAGTACTAAGGCTGAGTCCCACAATTCTAGTTTAAACTTTAACTCTCCAGATCCAGTGTTTTTTATACCGACCGCTAACACTTTAGAACCGCCTTTTTCTATTGTGATTTCATTAGTAGGAAAAGACAGTTTCTTATCTCCCCTTCTTAAATCATCAAGAATCTGCTGTTTTATCTGCTCCTGCACTGTGCCTGTTGTATCACTTACTCCTTCAAACATGTTCCTGACAAAGCCTAAGCCCAGGCCAAGAAGGGTCATGGCTAAGACAACAATAACAATCGTGTTTATAGAAAGCTCTAAAGAAGACTTTTTGTTTTTGAAAACTCTCATTATTTGTTCACCTCTTTTTTGGTACTGTATTTTAAATATGATATCCTATTTTTAGTTTACTCCTTTATAAAATTTTCGAAATTAAATATTGAATAATACCAAACATTTAAAAATGAAAGATAATTCCAAGTTTATAGAAAAATGGCACGATTAAGAAAATTTGTTGCGTATAGGCGATTAGAAAGACCTTATACAAGAACTTCAAAATTCAAGGATAAATCTTTTGTTAGAAGTAGGCCTTCTATTTTGATAGCTAAGTTTGAAACAGGGAATTCAAAGAAAAAATACGCGTATGAGGTAACTCTTGTTTCCAAAAACGATTTGCAGATAAGGGATAATGCAATAGAAAGCGCGAGAATGACGTCTAACAGGCTGCTGGAAAGAACATTTGGGACAAATGGCTATAAGATGAAGACAAGAATTTATCCATTCCATGTTTTAAGGGAAAATCCATTGGCAGCAGGAGCAGGTGCTGATAGATTCTCTACAGGGATGCAAAGGGCATTTGGAAAGCCTGCAGGTAATGCTGCAAGAATCAAAAAAGGCCAGATTATATTTGAAGTAGGTGTTGGAAAAGCAGGATTAGAAACTGCAAGAAAAGCGCTAAACAGAGCAGCTAAAAAACTTCCTTGTTCTTATATTGTGGAAGTAAAAGAAAATAAGTAACTATCATATAATGGATAGAAAACTATAAATAGTATCATTAAATTACTTCTGTTATGGATATTCCCCAATTTATCAGCATCTGGTGGGAGAATAGATATATACATTCATTGATTATTCTTGTATCTTTTTTTATGATTTCAAAGATATTTGTTTTTGTATCTGAAAGATGGATATTAAAGCTAACGGCAAAAACAAAGACGGAAGTGGATGATTTAATCATTAAAAAAACCAACAAACCGGTTTCTCTTGTTTTGTTTTTGTTTGGATTAAATATTGCATTAAGACCTCTTGAAATAGGCATTTATTTTGGGTTTGATCTTGACTGGATTGTTTCAAAGTTCATAGAAAGCTGTATCGCAATAGTTGTTGCATACCTTATAATAAAGATTTTAGATATCTTAATTAATGCATGGGGTAAGGGATTTGCCATAAAAACAAAGTCAAAGATAGACGAGCAATTAATATCTTTGATTCATCGTTTTTCAAGGATTTTCTTGGCGATTGTCGCATTGTTGTTCGTCCTTGATTTGTGGGGTATCCAGGTTGGTCCGCTATTGGCAGGTTTGGGCATTGCAGGAATTGCAGTCGCTTTTGCACTTAAAAGCACATTATCAAACATATTTGGAGGGATATCCTTAATATTAGATAAAAGCGTCAAAGTAGGTGATGTAATCCAGCTTGATCCAGCGACTAAAGGTAAAGTCATAGATGTTGGTTTGAGAAGTACAAAAATTAAAAATTTTGATAATGAAGTTATCATTGTACCCAATGGAGTGTTAGTTGACAGCAGAATACAAAACTATGTTCTACCTGATCCTTCTGCGAGAGTTGTTGTTGATTTTGGAGTAGAGTATGGCTCTGATGTTGATAAGGTTAAGAGAGTTATTCTTGGAGAGATAAAAAAGCTGAAGAAAGCTCTTAAAGATCCTGAGCCCCAGGTTAGATTTTTGCTGATGGCTGATTTTTCGCTAAATTTTTCTGCGAGATTTTGGGTGGCGGATTACACAGAAAGAGTTGTTGTAAAAGAAGAGGCAACATGCTTGTTCTACAAAGCTTTGAATAAGGCTAAGATTGGAATTCCATTCCCTACGAGAACTGTTTATATACATAATACAGGGAAGAAAAAATAATTATTTTATTCGATGTCTGCATAATTAATAATATTCCTGCTATCTTCTTCTATTCTTGGGCATGCTGTATTGACCCAGAATTCTATAAACGGGAAATTCTCTAAATCAATTAAGTTTAAAGTGTCAAAAACAAAGATATAACAGTTTTTATTCTTCTCTAGTTTCTTTTTTAGTTCCAAAGCCTTGTTTAGCTTGTTCTGCCCGGGTTTTGTTGAGACTAAAATACCGATAGTTTCATAACTCAAAAATTTTATTTTTTTTATCTTCAGTATTTTTTTATAATTATTTATCTCTTCTTTTTTTATTTTAGAAAAATTATTGCTAATCGGATTAAAACAGAAAACCTCTTTGTTTGTTTTTATTGCCAGGCCTAAGGGATGAAATTTTCCGTCTCCGATATAAAGAAAAGCGTCTACTTGTTTTTTTATTTTCTCTCCGGCAGATAGATCGCAGCCTAAAATCTGAGATGGATATTTTGGGTTTCCTTTTGTGATGGATATTTTTTTATTTTTTTTTATTAAATAATCTTTAATTGTTTCCAAATGATCAACAAACTGGACTGTTGCAGTTAAGCCGATGTTTTTTGGCAGTTTATCTGCTTTAATCTTGTTTAATTCTATCTTGCCAGTATATTTTGATTCTATAAAGAGTGTTTTCATTTTTAGATCAAGTTATTTTTATCTGTTTTTAAATGTTGTTTTTATAGGCTGTTTTTTATCATTAAATTTTTTAATTTTTTCAATTAATTTTGAACCATTGGTTAATCTCTATTATTTATTTACCACACAGAAGTATAAACAATTATTTTTATACTCTATTGCTAATTTTTTGTTTATGGCTGAGTTAAAGAGGGTATTGGGGTTTTGGACTGTGCTGGCTCTGGCAATTTCTACCATAATGGGCACAGGAATGTTCTTTGGAGCTTCTATCGGCGCTTCTTATGCGGGCAATGCCTCAATCTTATCATGGATTATATTAACAGTTTTTGCTGTCTACATCAGCATGTTTTTTGGTGAATTGGTAGCTATGTTTCCTACTGCAGGGGGTGTTTATGAATACAGCAAACAAGCTTATTCAAGGTTTATTTCTTTTATGATGGGCTGGACTGCATGGATCGTTGGAAACTTAACAGTTGCCTTGCTTGTTGTTGCAGCTGTCGATTATTTGATTCCAGACCCTTCACAGATGTTTTTGAAACTCGGAATATGCATAGCATTTATCATAATATTGAATATAATCGCATTCTTGGGTATAGAAGCCAGCGGGCTTATCCTGATGTTATTTGCTGGAGTTTCAGTAACTGTTTTGCTGTCTGTCATTCTCCCAGGCATTTTTCATATGCAGCTCAGCAACTTGACCCCGTTTTTTAATTATGGTTATTTGCCTGTTTTTGTTACAATCTTTTTTATTGCAGAGAGCTTTTTTGGGTGGGAATCTGTTACATATCTTGCTGAGGAAACCAAAAATCCTGAAAAAATAATACCTCAAGCATTGATTTTAGGAACTGTTATAACCGGTGTTTTGGGCATTTTAACAGTAACAGTATCACTGGGGATAATACCTTGGAAAGTGCTGATAGGATTCAATGCTCCTTTATCAGCAGTATTTGAGCGCATATTCGGCAGTGGAATGGAGATTCTGAATTTCGGAGTTTTCTTTGCCTTGATAGGCTCTGCAGCAGGAGGAATAATTTCGATGCCTAGGCTTATTCTTGCTTTAGCAAGAGATAAATTATTTATAACCCAGTTAAGCGATATCCATCCAAAATTTCACACGCCTCACAAGGCAATAATATTCCAGACAATAATTTCTTTGGTTATTTTAGGGATGGCTTTTGGAAGATATAAAATTCTTTTGAGTTTGCTTCTTCCTCTTGGGATAATAATGTACATATTCACGATTTTTGCTGTGACTGTCTTAAGGTTTAAAATGCCGAATGTTAAAAGGGCATTTAAGGTCCCTTTTGGCAAAATCGGATCTATAGTCGTAATTTTGTTTATGGTTGCTTTAACAGCTGTATGGATTTTTTTTGAGCCGAACGGGCTATATATCTTAACCTTGAGCATATCTTTTATTTTTGTTGGACTGCCGATTTACCTTTTATTGGTTCTTTATTATGATCCTGATGCTATAGTGAAAATGAATAATTCAATGGCATACCTAACTTTGTTGACTGAAAGATTTGTTTTGCCAAAACGTGTGAGAGATGAGATTTTTAAGTTGTTAGGAGATGTGAAAGGAAAAATAATTTTGGAATTTGGATGTTCTGTAGGAACTCTAACAATGCAATTGGCAAAGAAGGTAATGCCTAGAGGGAAGGTTTACGCTACTGACTTATCTGAAAATGATCTGATTATAACAAAAAAAAGATTGATTAGGAAAGGGCACATGCACGTTACTGTCATATATGATAAGCACCAGGTTAACAGGGTTCATCCTGATATCCCTCATGTAGATTCAATCCTAAGCATGGGCATGATGGGATACCTGCAGGATGTCAAGAAAGTTTTAAAAGAGATGCGGGACTTACTGCCTTATGGAGGAAAGATTGTTTTTGTTGATTATGCTGATTTCTTTAAGGTAATCCCTAATGTTGCATGGCTTTCAGATGACAAAAAGATAGAGAAAATATTCAGAGAGTGCGGCTTTAGCGTTTATGTAACAAGGAAAAAAGGCTTGCTGTGGAATTATATTTATGTTTACGGCATTAAGTTTCATGAGGATGTAGTTTATGTTTGAAGGTTAATAAAAAGGATTTTTACTTAGCTGGAAGGCTCAATGTTACTGATTAATAATATATTACCTATCTTTTTAATCTCGTTTAAGCCAGTGCCTATATCTCCCTGAACATTCTCTGGAAGGAATAAGACATGCTCATAGCCAAGATAGGTTACAACTAATTCCCTGTTATCTATAAGCTCTATAGTGTAGATATTTCCGTTTATCCTTTTAGGTATTTTAAATGTTATTTCATAGCCATCATTAACAAGTTTAGCTAGTTTTATTTCATTGTCCACTAAAGAGGCTATATTTCCTGCTGTCTGCTGTTTTTTGCTTTCTTCAAATTCACTTGTCCTGTAGCTGATTACAGCAAAAAAACCAAGGAATATGGTGAGCATTAAAGTGATTAGTATAACAAATTCTATTGCAAACTGTGATTTTTTTGGCTTGTTCATCCTACTTTAGCAATATTAACTTGTGTGCCTAAGTTGACAGATTCTAATTTTATTTTTTTTATTCCAGCAGAGGCTAAATCTGATAAATCACATTTTTCACAGGCTAAATCGCATCCTGCAGGGATACAAGAATCCGATATTATGCTGATATCTGAAAAGAAAACCACATCACTAGTTCCAGAGTCTGAATCGACCTCAAAAACAAGTTCCCTATTATAGAGTATATAAACATCATTGATTCTTTCAGGCATGCTGACATCCATCACAATCTTTGAATACTCTCCTGAATAATAGACTGAGCCTGCATTGTTCATTATGCTTAGTCCAATTTCGCTTATCTGGGGGTAGGTTATCTGCTCTGTTGATTCTCTTGAATAAGAAAAGAACAAATAGGCTGTAGGTACTATTATTGCCAGTGTTAATGCTATAATCATCAGATATTCTAAAGCTGATTGTGCTTTGTTCATTGTATTATGCTAATTATTTTACCTCTTATAATGTGCTCTGGTTTTGCAGGTGTATCAACAGCATAATAAGTAAAACTGATTTTAGCCTCTAGCCTATCCCCTTTTATGAATGTGCCTCCGTGACAATCAGACAATACAACATCCTTTTCCTCATCATCCTCCCAGTCAAAAGACAAAGGCATTGTATCGCAGGTTAAAGGGTCTGATGCATCGTCTGTTACGGATAAGCTCACTACAGTAACTTTTTCTCCAATATCATTTAAAAGTCTGAATTTTATATCTGTATCTTTAATAGTTGAGTCTATGCATCTAAACTGCTGCGGAAAATTACATTTTTGAGGTAGATATTTGGCAAAATCAAAGACTCCAAAGTAATATAATGCAGATGTTGTAAGGATGATTGTTAAAAATGCCCATGCGTAGGTTGTTAAGAATTCTAGTGCTGCCTGTGATTTTTTTTTCATCTATACACCTCTTTTTTGATGACGCTTCTTTTTTAATCAAAACTAGCTTAAAAGTTTATAAAATTTATGGTTTGAGTATGTAAAGTAAAAGTTCTTACGTTTTTTTAATAAAATATAGCGGACATAGTGGCAGAGTTTATTATTCAATTATTTATGTCTGCTACCCTATATGATAACAACATTGAATTAACAGAATAAAGAAATAGAAAGTATAATATTAAACTACTGTTGAAAATACTTCTCCATGCACTTCATGCGAGTAAGTAGAACCGCTCTTTGCTGCATAATAAGTTATTGTTATCAGAACTTTTCCTTTTTCTCCTGCTATCGATCCTGCTGCTGCACTGTTACAGGATGAAAAGCTAAAATCTTCTGTTGTTCCACTAGTCCATGTGTATGGCAATGCAGGTGAATCTATAGTGCAGGCATAAGATGTTGCCGATTCACTGGAGAGGGTTATTCCATCTGCAACTATTATAATTGTTTCTCCAACATTGTTTTTAAGCCGGAGATCGAAGGTATCTGAAGTTGCAGAGATTTTATAATCAACGCATCCGATTTCTGTGCCGAAATTACACCTGTCCGGCAGTAGCTTAGAAGGCTTTAAAATGCCAAAATATGCTAATGCTCCTATCATCAATAAGATAACTAAGAATGCCCATGCGTAGGTTGTTAAGAATTCTAGTGCTGCCTGTGCTTTTTTTTTCATTTTATGCCTCTTTTTCTAATTTAATTTGATACAGAGTATATAAATTTTGTGTTTTTGAATTTTGATTGTTTTAATCAGATAAATATTATGTTTTATTAATCTTATCATTAATTTTTTATCGTTAGGTTTCATCACACAAACACAATTGTTTGAGTTTTTTTGTTTTTTGATTATTTTTTTTTATAAAGGTTTGATTAATAATAATTAACATAACTATGTTCATAACTGATTATGATTCTGTTTGTGACCTATGGGCTGTTTTTTATTAGTTCTGATGATTAACTTTTATTGGCTTTTTTATAATGGATTTTTTTGTGGATTCAGTTAAATAAAAAGAAATAGAAAATATAAAATAAAATATTGCAGCATATTTAAAGTTACTGCACTGTTGCGTAGACATCTCCGTTAGCAGTTTTTGAGTAGGTTACACCCCCTCGTGTAGGGTAATAGGTTATTGAAAGCAGCACTTTTGCTTTTTCATTTTGTACTAAGCCGTTTGTTAAAAATCCGCAATCTGCAAATGCTACAGTTTTTACCTCTTCAACAGTCCAAGCTCCTACAGCTACTGTGCATAATGAGGTGCCTCCTTCTGATGTTAAAGTTACTGCAGTTGTGGTTATATGCTCTCCTACATTGTTCTTTAACTTTAATGATGCTCCGCTAGTAGTGCCCCCATTGCCGTATGTCAGTGTGTAATACTGGCAGCCTATTTCAGGGCTAAAATTACATCTGTCAGGCAATAGCTTAGATGGATTCATAATTCCAAAGTAAACTAATGCTCCAATAAGAATCAATATTACCAAAAATGCCCATGCGTATGTTGTTAAGAATTCTAGTGCTGTCTGTGATTTTCTGGAAGAACCCTTATTCTGGTTCTGTATGCTAAATAGTTTCTTTTTTTTCATTTTATCACCTTTCATATTTAATTGAATGTTATGTATATAAATTTTTTGTTTAGACTACATATAAAGATGCAAACATATAAGACAAGATTTTCATAAATAGGAAATAAAAAGCAATACTTCCTGCTAAAAACATAGGGATATACTTAATCCCCCCCTTGATATCCCCTTTTTCCACTATAGAGACTATCATAGAGGAAAATGTGGATATTACAGCTATAGCTGAAACTGAAAATATCCTGAAATTTACAGGGTCTACTGCTGTTTTCCCGAATGCAAATATGGTCTGCATACTTTGAGTTGCAGATGACATCTTCATCATGAAATTTGAGATTATAATCAACAGATAATAGGCTAAAGAAAAAAGCAATGGTGATATCAAAATTACTATTACTGAAATGAATATGGTGTAGGTTATTGCGGATGCTGCCATATCCTCTTTTAAAATTCTTGTTCTTTTTATATTATCAATAATCCTGTCAATTAATAGAGATATATTGCCGCCGCTTTCTAACTCTGTCATCATAAGGTCAACAGCGCGGCTTAGCATGGGGGAATTGTATTTTTGTGATAATTGCACCAAAGCTTTATCCACATCATAGCCAGTCATGACTTTTTTTGAGACTTCTGCCATTTCATTTGCCAATATACTGAAGCGTGGCTTTATTGCAGCCCACAAAGAATTTTCAAAAGACATGCCTGCTTTTAGGTTTGAAGATACTGCCTGCAAAAAATCAGGAAGTATAACTTCCATTTTCTTTGTTCTTTGGTATATTTTCAGATCCAGGTAAAAGTAAATAAGCAGGATAAATAAAACAGCAAAAGAAAGCTGAATAATGAACCAGGATAAAAAAGAAAAGACCAGCAGGATAATCTGAGAGTATTGCACTAAAAATGGATAGATGAAAAATATGAATATCATTGCTGTGATAATCGCTGTTAGGTAAAATAAGGATCCAAAAAATTTGTAGGGTACTGGAGAGATATCTGCTTTAAGCAGATACAGTCTAAGATTTGGCCTAATCTGTTTAGGAACAAATGCTTTTCCAAACTCTTCTAATAACACTAATCTGATTGGCATAAAAACACCTATATATTCACCATGGGCCTGATTGACTTAAACATTGAGATGAACACTAATTGCACCAATGCAATGAAAAATACAATAACAAAAAGGCCTTCCAATTTAATTTGCAGATTTATAAAGCTGGCTAAAACAATAAACATAGTCATCCCTACAGAAGGCACAACTACCGCCATAAGCATATAAAATACGATGATTGTATTGAGTTTTTTCCCATATTTTTTTACTTCTATTTCCTGCTCCTGAGCTATTTCATCTATTGCTGATTCCAGGGGTTTTGTTACGTCTATTCCTATCTTTAAGGCATTATTTATCTGGAATAAAATTTTTTTGAATTTTTCAGAAGGGGAGTAGAGTATAGCTCTTGATAATGCCTGTTCGATTGGCCTGCCTGTATCAATATCATCAACTATTTCCTTAATGTATTTTGCGGCTACACCTCTGCTTTGCGATGTTTCCATCAGGGCGTTTAATAATGGCCTTCCGGAATACAACTTTACCAACAAATAATTTCCCAAGTATAAAACCTCTTTATTTGTTTCCCTTTCCCTTTTTTTTATCCTTCCTTTTATTCTCAGAAAATTAAAATTAAAGAAGAGAAAGAACATTACCATAAAAACCGGTATGAGTAAAAATTTAGATAGCTTTGCTTTGTCAACCACAAAAAAAAGAAGAATTGTGAATAAAAAGCTGAGTAACAAGGAACTTTTTAGGTTTTTATATATAAATTCATCTGCAGTTTCTTTTAGATGGGCCATACTCAACCTTTTTTTAAGGTGAGGATAACGGTAACTTAACCAATGAACTATGTCTATGATTTTTTCACCTCTCTGGAATATAGTGGACAATGGTAAACATCCGTACATGATGGGAAAATTAGAAATTTTTCTCCACCCATCAAAATGAGTTTAGTTTACCATTTCCAGATATAGCAACTATACCAGTATATTCAATTAGGGGGTACAGTTGCTATGATATTAAATATTATAATGCTTATCAAGGTAATATTTTGACATGATCAGGCCTATTTTATGGATATCTCTGATGTTTTTCTTTACCATCCAATTAAGCACTTCTTCTTTTTTCTTTAAATCTTCTTTTATTTCTTCTTTTGAAAAGCCTGTGTAAAGGTTTAAGGTTTCAATTATCGCTAAAGGCTCATTAATCTTTTCTAAAATGTCTTTGTGAACATTTAACTGCATCAGGATTCTTGCATCTCCGCTTGGCAGGATTTCTGCTATCTGCAATGTTCTTCTTTTTCCGGTTTTCCTGTTGATATGCTGGACAACAATCATGTTTAAGGCAGGGAGTATTGCCTTTGGCAGATCTATTGGGGGGGTGGTAAGGCGGGTTATTGTCTCGTTTACGTTATTTGCATGTAAAGTTCCATATACTGAATGGCCAGTGTGCATTGCCTCAAATAAAACCTCTGCTTCTTCTTTACGCCTTATTTCTCCAACAACTATCCGATCTGGACGCATTCTCAATGAATTTATGATTAAATCGAGCATTTTTACTCCACCTTTCCCTTCAGGATTAGCCAACCTTGTTTCTAATGGCACCCAGTGCAGTATTTTTGGAAGCTGAAGCTCTCTTGTATCTTCCAGTGAGATTATCCTCTGATTAGAAGGAAAGAAGTTTGAGATTACATTAAGCATAGAAGTTTTACCGGAAGCTGTGCCCCCTGTAATTATAATGGACAATTCATTTTGCACCGCCATCCAGAGTAAGGCTGCTGCTTCGCATGAAATGGAGTTGTCCCCAATAAAATCAGTTATTGTCCAGGGCTTTATTGCAAACTTTCTTATGGTCATGGTGTTGCCTTTTGATGAAATGGGGTGTAAGGTTGCATTTACCCTGTCTCCTGTTTTTAGGTGAGCATCCATCAATGGATTCAGAACAGTGATTTCCTTGCCAACATTCCTGCCGATGATTGTTGAATAATGCCTGATTCTGGCTTCATCAGGCATTGTGATATTTGTTTTAAGCCATCCGTATTTTCTGTGGTATATCCATATTGGCTCTTGGGCGTTGTTTATTACAATTTCTTCCAGATTTGTATCTTTTAGCAGAATTTCAATATTTCCCAGGCCTATATTCTGCTGCAGAACATAATTAATGAGCATGTCCATTGTTTTTTTATCTGCATTTGGAAAATATTTTGTTAAAAGCTTAAAAATTTTTTTTCTGAACTGCTCCTGAACAGTTTCAATGTCAAAATCTTCTTGACCAACTACTAAACTCCTGCTTTCATCTGATACAAACTCTTCCCTTATCTTTTCCAAAATTATTTTTGTTGTTTCACTGATATTTGTCACAGAAATAGTGTATAACGGAACAGGTTCCTGTTCAGTATAAACAATTGAGACATCGATGATTATATCATCAACTAACAGCTCATATGAGTCTAATATTTTTTCTTCTGACAATCAACACACCCACTTTTAGTTTTGAATATTTGTTTATGAAGGATAATAAAAAGGATTTTAGTTGGATATATTTTCTACCTAGGATGCTTTTCTTTCCCATAGGTTTGCTCATGTGGTTTTTTTTCTTTAGAAGATTTTTGCATTGAATTTGTTCTTTTTAATGGTTGGGTTTCCTGTTGTATACTTAATCCAGACCTTAAGCGTATTATTTCCAGGCTAACTGTTATTTCCTTGTAAAGCTCAAGGATTTTGTTGCTTAACTGCAGCCTATACATAAAAAAGCCATTGGGCAGGAGGTCATACAGGTTTAAGCTGCCTGCGTAATGATTTATTGCTCCCTGAAGGTTATTTTTTTGGAGCTCGAGTTTTGCTGAATAGATAAGGCTGTTGATTTGGGATATTCTTGAATTGAAGTCCTGAAAAAATTCTTTGTCTAGGTTGTTTCTTACTTCTCTGTACAAAAGAAGTATCTGGCGGTGTATTTTTCTTTTGTCTGCTAAAAATATGTCCGGAATTCCGCTGTAGATGTCCATTATTTCAGAGTAAGCAGTTACAGCAGACTCATTTTTTCCTTTTTTTAGACTATCTGTTACCCTTACCATTAAACTGTGAATGGTAGTTATTTTTTCTCTTATTTCCGGATAGAGATTGTTTACTGCATTTTCCAGTTCCTTATTTATTTCTATTAAAGTATGGCATAAATTTTCATTCCATGTTAGTTTTTCATCGTTTATTTTAGACCACACCCTTGAATAAAGATTTTCTGCTTCTACCAGCTGATTTTTTTTGATATGCTCACTTATTTCATAAAATATATTTAGGTCTTTATAAGGCTCTTTTTCTACAAAATTTTTTTTAGCTCCTATGTTTTTTTTAACCGATGAATCTTTTTCATCATGCATGGTTTCCCTGTCCAAAAACTCGTCTATGTCCATTTTATAAATATTCAGTGTATCTTTGCCATAATCCCTCTATATTACCGTTGGGTATATTTTTTTGCCTTGATTTTATGAAGAATACCTGTTTTATTTTGCCTAAATGCTCATCGAGGTATTTTCTCCACAGGCCCTCTATTTTCTGGTGTGAAATGTTCCTTAGCTTTGCTTTTTCATAAAATTTTTCTTTTGAGATTAATGGAGTTTCTTTTTTTCTTTCAAAGATTTGTTCTTTGAAATTTTTTTTGTTCATGTAAATGTAAGATGTAGTAAATTTATATTCAATCCCTAGTATTTTTTCTTCTACCAGAAAATCAACTAATGCCTGGACTGTTTTTTCAGGTATCTTTAAGATTTTAGCTGTTTCTTCTATTGAAATTTTTTCCCTGCTCTTAACAAGCTCAATTAATTGGTCTGCACTTGTCTTGAGAATAGTTTCATCACTAACCATAACGCAGTTAAGAAAGGGTATCATATAAAAACTTTAGTTATTGTTTGAGAGTACTAACAAATTTATGAGCATAGCAGTTCTGAAACATCACCTATTACATTGTATTTAACTACATCCTGAAAATCCAGTTTGAAATTGCCGGAAATTCCATTTACTGTGTAAAGCTTGTCTGGATCTGAACAGCTAGCAATAGATGAATCAAAAAACAGATAATCAAGGTAAACCCGGGATTCCTGAACTGCTAGTTTATCTGGATTAACTGCTGATTCAATGCCGCAGCATGTTGAAGATGAAAAATCTTCTGTAAATCGCGTTAAAAAGTTGGGAGCATTGCTGTTCTGCCAGTGGAAATATGTTTCATCTTCTATGAATTTTGTTAAGTTACCCTTATTCCAATCATTAAACATGATATCTGTCTGGGTTATATTCTTTTTGTAAGCTCCATTTGTGTTTACATAGTAGATCGGATCATATAAATCATCTAGGGCTAATTTTGTAGGTATTACAATATTATTCCTTGTCCATGATGCTGTTTCTGATGAAATCGAATAAGAGATTTCTAAATTGATATTAACAAACCAAGGGGTTGTTTGTTCAATAGTTACGCCCACTACATTATAATCGTATAAGTCTATATTTAAGGCAGCTTCAGCAATTGTTTCTAATCTGTTTGCCCAGTATGTTAAGGTGTTGTTAATCATAAGCCCTTCTTCTCCAGGTATTGCATTTGCTTCTATAATCTCATCTATTTGATTGCCGCCCAGGGTTCCATTCTGTATGACTTCTTTAAAATCTGTTTGAAAATCTGTTAAGAATCCCTGTGTACGCATATAATAAGTTAATGATGTTAATGCTCTAGAGCCTGAGTTTTTAATTGCAGCCGGGAGGTAAACATTTTCAAAATCATCAATAAAATCATTTATTTTTGTTACCCTTGTTTTTATGGCTGGAATGTCTTTATTAAAACTTATCTCTGAGTTTGGATTAAAAATAAGCATCATAACCCCTACCAAGAGTATTGCAATAAAGGTAAAAAATACTGCTTTTTTGTTTTTTGTTATCTCCATATTAAAACCTCTGCTTCGTAAGGCCCGAACAGGTCTAAGGTAAGGTCTATTGTTTCAAAACATATTTTTCTTGCCGGAAACAAAACCTCTGAGTTTTGTTTTGATTGGTCGGTGGAAGTTTCAGGGTAGATCTTTGCATCATCAATTAAAAATTCGTATTCATATTGAGCCGGTACTATATCTTCTGTGACTTCTGTTATCAGCAGTCTAGCATAAGTGAGGTAAGTTTCATCTGAAGTGTCTAAATTATATTTATAATAGAACTCCCCTAACTGCTGTAGTAATGTCTTCTGGGCATCTTTTATAGTGCCGTCTTGAACCAGAGTTCCGGCAGGCCCAAAAATAGGATTATTGAAATCCTCTATTTTTGTATCTGCAAAAAAATCAAGGACATCTTCTGCTAGATTTGTTGTTTGCCCTTTTTCTGGTGTTCTTGTATAAGCTGATACTAAAAGCAAGGCGCCCATAACTAAGATTCCTAAAGCTAGCATAGCGTCCAAAACAAAGAAATAAGCTTTCTTGTTCATCATCTAACTCCTTTTTATATTCCTCTTATCAACAAAACCGATTATTAAAGGTTTTGTTTTGCTGTTTAGATAAAGAATGGTTGTTTAGATTAGCTACAGCAATTTTATTTTATGATGGGTCAGGACTTTTTGTATAATTGTAGTTAATTACTGCAAATAACAGTTATCATTCTTACTGGCTCTCCTTTCTTTTCATCAAAGATTATTCTCTCGTGCTTGATCAGGTTTTTATGGTTAGGGCAGCTTGGAACTGCTTTCGCTGCAGCCATTGTAAAAGGTTCTTCTTCGCAACATTCAATTTTCTGAGTTGAGTCATAATCAACTATCCAGCCTTTTTTGGACATAT
>JADHVE010000022.1 GCA_016784195.1 Candidatus Woesearchaeota archaeon
AAGGCCATTAGTAAGACACTTAGTATTGAAAATGTATCAGCTTCAGGAATACATTATATTGCCGGAACAGGTACAGCTAACGGAATGATTGATTTTATGGAACTTTCTTTTACTCTGTTTGGATTCCAGGCAGAAAGTTTTTTCTATCTTTATATGATCTTATTAATTATTCCTGTTCTGCTTTTTATTATTTCGTTTAGAAACAAACTCAATTATCTGATTATAGGCTTCTTATTTATTATTTGTTATCAACTTATTGCGTCAACGTCTATTGTCAAATTTGAAACAATATTACATGTTCGGTTTATTGCTTTGTTAACAATCTTGCCTGCGATTCATATAGCTCTACTTGTAATGGACAAACATAAATTTACGCTTTTTACGTTGATGGGAGCATCGGTTCAGGCATCGGTTTTGCTATTTTCATTTTATATAAGGTCACACTCAAGGTATCAACTTATGTTCTTGGCCAGCCTACCTATTTTTCTGTTTATTTATAATAAAATCAAATTTAAAACCAAGATAAAGTTGAATCAATTCTGGCCTCTCGCGGTCGTTCTAACAAGTTTTTTATTATTCCAAATGTATGTATCCTTAATTAGAGATAGTTCCGTCACAGACAAAGATTCATCCTATCCTGTTTGGCATCAAACATATATGGGATTAGCAGGACACCCACAAGCAAAAGAAAAATATGGAATCGAATTTAGTGATGCCTCTGCCCTTCGCCAAGTGATTAAAAGCGAAGCAGAAAAAGGCAATATATTAAGTTATGATGACATGGTTCAGGATACGATTCATGGTATAGACCCCGCAAAACAAAAATCTAAAATAACACTTGTTGGGGTAGAGTATGGGAAAATTATTAGAAAAGAGTACTTTAAAATCTTAATAAATGATCCTTTATTTGTCATCTCTAGTTATTTTTATAAAATTCCCACATACATAAAAGCTTATCTTAGTGGTTCAAAAAATGCATCATATTTACCAGAGAGCTACGGCAATGTAGACGGATTACGTAGGTTATTTAATCCCTTTCGTATAGCTGTTATTGCTCTAATTTCTTTTTTGTTTTCTAGGGATATTATATTGATTCGTTGGAAAAGCTATTTCCTTTTACTGCTTTTCAATTCAGTCTTTGCTCTTATTCCCCCATTTATAACCTTGCCTGCATGCCATTCTGTCCTAGATTCTGCCTTATTATTAAGTATAATTTTTTACTTTTTGTTAGCAATAAGTATTGCTAAAGGTATTATTGTTTTAAAGCGCTTGTTCATCAAGTTTTTCTACCACTATCTGTTCTTTTATCGCGACTAGTGGCAGTGGCTTAAGCCGATAGCAATCTATGAAACTATGAGTTAACCAATGGTAGTGCAGTATAGATATACATCCATTCGCTTTAGCCCAAATCTAAACTTTTATATTCCGAAGATAAAAAATTAAAATGATCACAAAGATTAAGAAATACATTAATATACCCCTCCTTCTACAAAAAGAAATTAATATAATCATCAAAATTAAGAAATATATCAATATACCCCTCCTTCTACTAATAATGTTTCCTTTCTACTTTGGATACGATTTGTATAGAGGCAATCTTTTCTTTTCACATAATGACTACTCAGGAATGTACTATCCTTTTCGCCAGTGGTTTTTAGAGAATCTTATGGATTTTAAATTTCCAATCTGGAATCCATATTGGGGTATCGGCCACGAAGCAGTAATATGGGCAACTGTACCTGTTGATTTCTACAGTATTCTAGAAATATTTATTAAACCCCACTACGAATATTTTGTTCTTTTGCAATGTATGGCATTAGTAATTGCGTGCTACTGTGCATTCAGAAAATTTGGGTTTGAATCCTGGGCATCCACAATAAGCTCACTGTTTTTCTTTATGTCGCCTTTAATTACTTATTGGTCCTTTGAGTTTATTAAAACCAATCTTTTTATTGCACATATTTTTACTTTTTTCTTTATGGTGAAATGGTTTGAGACAAGGAAGCTATGTTATGTTTTTCTGATGGGGTGGGCTTTTTTTCTGGGTATGTTTGGCACAAAACTTGAGTTCTGGTTTTTTGGCACCGTATTTTTCATTCTGTGCCCGATAATTACGTTCTTTTTAATGATACAGGAAAATAGATGGAAGAAACTTCACATGATATTCTTTGCGTGGGGAAGTATCATTTTGGCTATTGCTGCTCAATCCTGGCAAGTAAACCTTTTGGTAAATGCATTAAACAACTCCAATCGCCAGCCTGTTCCACACGGATTACACAACCTTTTCTCCTTTGAAATGTATAGAAATATATTTTTGAGCCTTGGAGATTCAGACTTTTTTGCTCTTATGTTGATTTGTATTTTTCTTATTGTTGGTTTGCATAAAAAAGTTAGATACCGTTGGCTTTTTCTTGGTTTATCTATATTTGCATCCTTCTTGTTTAAAGCCTGGGGGTTTTCTTTTTTAGCTGTCTTTATTAAAAGCCCCATCTTCATCGGGGGTTTATTGGCTACATCCTTAGCAATTCACAACTATTCAAAGAGAGATCTGTTTTTAGCATGGATACTATTTATGCTCCCTGCATATTACTGGTGCAGACCAATGGTAAACGTTGATGAATTGTACTTACTTGGTGTAGCACCTGTGTTTTTTAAAGGTATCTGGGGGTTTCTTGTCTGGTTTGGATGTTTACAGGTTCTCCGTCATAAAGTTGCCCTAATAGCTTACCTATCTATAATTATGGTACTAGTCCTGGAGGTACAGGGACAGATTGTTTTATCATATCTGTTTGGCTATTTGTGGATGCCAGCCAGAGACAATTATATTATAGATTTTTCCTTTGCCCTACTGGTAATTTTTGGACTATTAACACGGTACAGATTTAAACGGACCGTAAAAAGGCTTGCACCTTTTATAATTGTTTTTGCTGGATATTCTAATCTGTATTATGTAATTCCACTTGAGTTTTTACCAGGTATTGCAAATCCTTTGTTAAGAGAAGGGCTTCCATATAATCCGTTTACAGGTGATCCTGAATTAAATAATACTATCAATAATTTGGATTACAAACCCTACAGGAGAGTAGTAAACCCGGATATTGACCCCCAGCTTCCGCAAAACCATGGAGCATTTCTCTGTAAACAAACTAATAATGCAACATTTTATGGAAGCATGACACCTTTACGCTATAGTGAACTTGTAAATTATTACAGATATGGCATAACACCAGATGACAACATAACTGGGTATCCCTCTGTATACTCGAAAGAAACTATATCAAGGTTACCTAACGTAGAAAACAAGGATTTTAATAATGGTCTTATCTATTATATGACGGTTTGGACAATTCCCCCTCTTGAGTTAGACTTACTTCAAATGCTGGGGGTAGATCATATAATAACAAGAAACAAAGATTTATTATCCTCATCTGTTCAGAAACTCGATCTTGTAGACGAAGAATACTTAGGAGTATTTAATATAGCAAAGCTAGCAGATACTCTACCAAGAACATTTTTGGTAACCAATGTTACAGCAGAAAATCTAGATGATTTTAAAGAAAATATGAAACCAGATATTCTTATGTTTGATGAAACAGTAACCAATAACACTTCTTTGAGCGCTTATATGGCAAGGTCAGCCAAAATATTGAAATACGAACCTGAATATGTTTCAATCGAAGCTAAATCATCTGAAGGTGGATATCTTGTTTTGTCTGACGTTTTCCATCCGTATTGGTCAGCAAAAGTAGATGGAAGGCCTGTGGAAATTATTCCGGCATTTCACGCATTTCGTGGTATAAAAGTGTCTGCCGGCTCTCATAAAATAGAGTTTTTTTGTAATGTGCCACATTTCAAAACTGCCTTTTTTGTTTCTATCCTTCTGGTAGTAGCATCTTCATGGTTTACATTGCGCTTTTGGAAGAAAGAAATATAATAATTTAAATTCTTTTTAAGCTTAAAGATTAATATCACTAGAGCAAAGTGAAACTATAGAGATATTATCAGGGATAATTGTGAGAAAACATATTAACAATTTTATCATAATTGGTTCATCTCGTGGACTGGGAAGCGCATTAGTTGAAGTACTGTTGAAAAATGAGTCTTATCAGGTTTTTGGAATAGCCAGAACCAAGTTTGAAAAAGTCAAAAACTACGAAAAATGGTGTAGCTCCAAGAGATATCATCATATAGAGGCTGATATTACTTCTGCATCAATTTGTGAAACCCTTAAATCGGTTTGCCTAGAATTTTCTGAAGAGCCGATTCAGATTTTTTTTAACGCAGCTGTCGTAGAATCTGATGTTAACAATAATTGCACTATTAATTTTAATGTTTTTGACAAGATAAATCATGTTGGTATAGATGGCTTTAAAAATGTACTCCAGGCCTTTGAAGGTTATCTTCTGAATTATGGTGGAGTTTTTGTTGGAATTTCATCCTTCAGCGCTTTTTTTCCTCCTGTTTTTGATTCAAGAATTGCTTATCCATCTTCAAAAGCATATCTTGATATGAGCCTTCGCTGCCTGAGAAGCGTTTGGAATAGCAAGCACATCAGCATTGTTACTGTACATTTAGGACATATTGAGGAAAAACAAACGGGGCTCCTTTCCCGGTCTTACACAAAAACTGCTGAGAAACTTGTTAAGTCACTATCCAGCAAAAAGATTCCATCAGAAATAAATTATCCGAGACTGTATACATTAGTTTATAAATATATTTTAAAATCTATACCAGATTCTCTTTATTTGAAACTTTTTCGAATGCTACATAAATTAGAGATAAAATGAAATCAGATATCGTTTTTATCCAACAATATGCAGTACCCTATTTTGGTGTACTCTCTATCACATCGCATTTGAGCCACAGAGGCTTTGAGGCTGAAGTACTGATAGAATCCCTGGAAGACAATCTTATCCAAAAATTAAAGCAACTACAGCCGAAATTAATTGGCATTTCCCTCATGTCACCGGAGCACAAATGGCTAATAAACCTGTCTCAATCCATACGTCAGTCTCTTCCGAAGATCCCGATCGTTGTAGGTGGAGTTCATGGAATATTCTATCCTGAACAGATTCTTTCACAGACATCTGTCGATCTAGTCTGTCACAGTGACGGAGAAGAAGTCATAATAAATGTTATTGAACACCTGAATAACGGAGCCTTAGACTGGAGTTCTATTTCCGGCTTATCTTATAAAACGGATAAGGGAGAAATTCGCACTAACCAAAGAGCAGATTTGGTCCCATTTGATGACAATATCATTGAAGACCGAAATATTTATTACAATCGATATCCTCAGCTTGCCAGAGATAAAGTACAACGTTTTTTTTCAAGTAGAGGATGCCATTTCAGATGTAGTTTCTGCTATAACGCCAATATCCATGATGTTTTTAAGGAGAAGGGGAAATATATCCGTCAAAAAAGTGTCAAGAGCTTTATTAAGGAGATTACATCGGAATATGAGAAGTATCCAATTGAATGCTTTTTTTTCAGTGATGATCTTTTTACTTTTGATAAAAAGTGGCTAAAGGAATTTCTGGATATTTATAAAGAGAGGGTTGGCAGACCATTTTGGTGTACAACAAGAGCAAACACTATTGATGAAGATACAGCAGGCATGTTAGCAGAGGCCGGATGCATCACTGCAAGTTTTGGTATTGAAACAGGTAATTATAATATAAGAAAAAATGTACTAAAGAAAAATATCACTGATGAAAAAATAATTCGTTGTGGAAACCTGCTCCATGATTACGGTATAAAGACACAAACGGCAAATATGTTCTGCCTTCCTGATGAGACAGTAGAAGATGCTTTAAAGACAATTGACATTAATATTAAGGCAAAGGCGAATTACGCCTTTACTGCATTATTTATGCCATTTCCTAATACTGCTCTCTGTAATTACTGCATAGAAAAAGGTCTTTTAAAATCTGATTATTCTTTAAATGACCTGCCAACTTCATTTTTAACTATAAGTATTTTAGATATTCCTGAGAAACAGAAGGAGTCCATCAAAAATGTTCATCGTTTAGCATTTTTCTTTATAAAATGGCCATGGCTTTTTAAGCTATTCAAAAAGGTCGTATATTTAAATTTTCTTAGCCAATTCTTTCATTATGTATTTTTGTTTGCCACGGTTCTTAGACATAAAGAAGAACGTGGTATTTCATGGTGGGCTACTATTAGATATGCGTGGAGATTAAGAAAGTCATTTTAGATCTGGAACTAAAATGGCATATCTTACTGAGGAATTACAATATACTCTAAACTTGAGAACAACAGTATAATTTCTGTTAGCAGAGTCTACAGCTTACTAATAATATGTTTGAAGGAAAAACTAATTAATGATAAGAAAATCAATCCCTAAAGCACAATGCATGAGAGAAAAAGGAACAGCACTTATACTGTACCCCAGTAATTAAGAATATGTAATTTTGGCAAAACTAATATTAGGATTCACAAATGATTAACCCTGAAAATTTTTTCTTACGAACGAGACAACTGATCCACATTTTAATCCCTGTGGGTATTGCCTTGTATATTATATACCCCTTGCTATCAGGCGATTATTTTTATCCTTTTGCCGAATATGAACTTCTCAAGTCATTCATGATTAATTTTATAGATACGTTAAGAAATGCTGAATTACCGCAATGGAATGATTATGTCGGCTGTGGTCAACCAGCAGTGACATTTGGTCATTACCCCATTTCACAAAATACTATTTTTTATATGATATTTGGATATAGTGATTTTACATACTTTTTTACAAGATTTACTGGATTAGCGACACTGTTTTTAGTTTTTATATATGCCTGCAAATTTCTCAAATTAAGTTATTTTTATGCCCTGATTGGATCTCTTGTTTACTTTTGTGTAAATTTTGTAGTTAGATCAATAATTATGGAAACAGTAGGTAATCTTTATCCGATATTTCCGCTTCTTTTCGTTCTCGTAATCTATATAGTTTCTGACAAAAGTTTTATTAGGAAGAGAGAAGTAGTAATCTTTAGCTTATTTTATATTTTGTGGCTAAGTGGAGGTCACCTGACCTATGAATTAATGCCATTGGTAATGCTATCTATTGTTTACTGGATTGCTATATTTATATTCCATTATAATTCTCTCAAACTGGTTGATTTTACAAGATTTACAGGGCTTTATTTTATCTTATTTGTTGTTCCTTTATCTGCGGTTTTATATCAGTATTATTTTATCTATGACGTAATTTCAGATTCCAATAGATTTAAACCAGGGTTGATTGTCAGCCCTTTTGAATCAATCGCATGGAAACAGCTTTTACTATCCTTTCACTCTTCATCATACTTTTGGGTTGGACTTTTTTGTTGCATAATCTACGCCATTGTATCATTTCTGTCCAAAAAATGTGATTCTGATTTACTAACAAAAAAAGAAAAGATACCTTCACCATTACTTCTTTTGCTCATCCCATTTTTATTTATTGTCTCAGGTCTTGTAGACATAAAAATGCCTGGAAATAATATTGTTGCAAATGGCGAGATTTCTGAAAATATTCATGCTGTGAAATCATATAAATCTACGTTACAAAGTGTTCCTAATGGACAAACAGGTAATTGTCTTAAGATAACTACAGCAGAAAACTCCATTGGCTATGCCTACTTTGCTGTTCCAACACAAGTTGGTAAAAAATATAAGTTTACGGCCTACTATAAGAAAGGAAGTGCTCCAAATGGTCAAATCAAAATAGGAACGTCTATTGATGTTACTGATTTATATTATTCCGGGGTTCTTTCTAATTCTAACTGGATACCGTATAGTTGTGAGTTTAGAGCTCCCAATAAAGTTACTTATATTACACTGGTAAACCTTACATCCACAAAAGAACAATCTTCATTCTTTGACACAATTACCCTTAAAAAACTTGAGCCGCTTCTAATTGCAGATTCAGATTATGTATCTATCTTAAAATCTACAGTCTTTAAAATTGCATTTACTTTGTATATTGTTCTTGTTTTTCTTGCATTTTGCAAAAAGAAAATCTTCACACTAGAAATCTCTTTTTCTGCATTATTAAATTATGCTTTTGTTTTAATCGCTTACGTATCATTACTATCTTATTACTTTTTTTCACCGGAGAATATAATCGGTGATGTAAATGGTTATGATTACGACCTTTTCAGGGAACTTAGCCCTACACTTCAAATAATTTTTTGTCTGGTAGTATTGTATTCGATAGAGAATTACCAAAAAAGAAAAGTAGTTAAGATCATTGTCTTATCATTAATTGCATTGTACTTAATACGCTCACATTTTACCATTCCGCTGATGCGTTTTACCGGAATTGTATGGTATGCAACTAGAGATGGTACTATTTATAGCCTCTTTTTTGCAGTATTATTCATGTTCGGACTGAGAAATATTATGTTCCATTTAACCGGTTTTATAAAATTCCGTAAAACTGCGAATTATATCAAATATGGTATTCTTTTTCTTCTAATAGTTTTGCTGGTAAGAGATTCTTACAACAAGTTTTATAAAGGAACGTCACACAGATTTATCTATGTAAAAAATGAAGAATTGGTTAGGCCTGAAGTGCCGATGGATCAGGGTGCCTTAGATGCACATAAAGAGGTGGTTTTATTGAAAGAGAGATTATTGACGCTGGATAAAGAAACAGACCATTACTATAGAATGTTTGCCCCTGGAAATAATTACTTTTACTTGGAAGGAAGTTTGCAAGATCACAAAATGTATGAAGCTTTTATATATGATTCAAGCATTACTAAGGAACTACAGGATTTTTATGAATTTACTATTTTGAATAAGAAACCAGTTAATACCAGAAAGTTGAAAGATGCTATGCCATATTTTCTATTTACCAGGCATGTGCATGCAGGAATTAATTTAACCCATAGAGAAATACCATATGGTGATTTTTTTATGTTTGCGCCAAATGATACAAAATACATAAAAGAGCAAAATATTGAATTCTTATGGGATATCATGCAGGTAAAATACATCATTATCGATGCTGCCCTTTCAAAGGTACTCGATAGCTTTGCTACAAGAGAACAACACTACAATCTACTTGATAGATACCCAAAATTAGGTTTGAATTTATATGAAATAACAAAGGAGAAAAAATACTCCAGATTAGCAGTTTTACCCGTTAATGACGGAGAAAGTCATGATCAAATGATGGAAAATATTAATTCTAAAGACATTGAAATATTAAAACACCTATATTCAAAACTTGTTTTTTTGGATAAACACACTAAAGACTTCACTTTGTTAAAGAACAAACGAGTTAATAGTAAAAGATTTTATGAGATTAAGTCAGAACGCAGTGGCATCTTGATAGAGTTCGAGAGTTGGAACAAAAATTGGGAATTGGAGAGAAATGATAAAAAAGAAAGCGTACTGAAAGCATTTCAAATGTTTAAGGGAATCAAGATTGAGCCAGGTTTGAATAAAATAGAAATATCTTATGGATTGAAATTATTTAATTTGTTATTCTTCTTCTCTATTTTTGTTATCTTGGCTTATGTAACTTTATTAGTTAAATACCACTACTCTGAAAAGAATGCCATTTTGGCTTCAGAAAATATTAATCATGAAAAAGACAGATTGGGATGAATTTGAAAATGATGCTGAGATTTTAGACTATTTGAAGAGTTTGCCTGTCTATGAAAATAGCTCTACAAAATCTGCTTTTTATCGGGCGTTGTTTTTCCTGAGTGTTTTATACTGCAGATTCTTTAAATTGGATAAGCCACTTTTCATAGTCTTGGTTACTAATAATAGATGCAATTTGAATTGTATTTATTGTTATGGTAATTATGGCGAAAGAAAAGATTATAAAGATTATTCCACTAAAGAATTACTGAAGGTTATTGATAAACTAAAAGACTTAGGCACCAGGCTTATTACGATGCATGGAGGAGAATCTCTTTTACGAAATGATATTGGTGAGATTATTAACTATGTCAAGCACAAGGGCTTTTATGTAGGTTTTAATACAAACGGTTACCTGGTCTCAAAAAAAATAGATCAATTGCGATGTGTTGACACTATATGCCTCAGCCTGGATGGCACAGAAACAATTAATGACAAGAACCGAGGAGAAGGTTGTTACAACAAGGTTATGGAAGCTATCGATATAATCAAAAAAAATAATGTTCCCTGTGTTATTTCTGCAACACTTACCAAGGATAATATGCAGGACATGGAATTTCTTGCAGAACTGGGTTTATCCAAGGATGTCATGATACAATACAGCATCTTGTATAATTCTCCAGGACTTAAAGATAGATCATCTAACCTTGTCATGAATGATAAAGAGATACGAGATACGGTGAGTAAAATTCGTCATCTAAGGAAAGAAGGTTACCCGATATATTATTCTGATAATGTCCTTAATGCCACGATTAACTGGCCTGTATCTCACGATGAAAAAGAATTTTTCACTGAAAAAGAGGTAACAAAAAAAATGGCTAAGGACACAAAGCTTGTAGTGTGTTATCATGGTAAATTAAAATACCAAATTGATGCTGACGGTAGAGTTATAACATGTTGGGCTCAAGACCATAAAAATGCTCCCAATATAAAAGACCTTGGTGTTACCGGTGCAATTAAGAAATGTCATGATGATAATGAATGCAAACATTGTGTTTTTTTGGCAAATAATGAACATAATGCGCTTATGCACCTGAGCCCTAGAAATATTTTGAATAATTTACGTATTCAAATTTTGCATGCTATTAAAATAAAAAAATAAGTTATTCCTGAAGATTCCTAATAGCATAAATATTATCTAATAAAAATGGAAAGAATTTTGCTAAAAACCCCTAGAAACAGGTCGTTTTCTCTATCTGTCGTTGCTCCCATGTATAATGAAGAAGAAAATATTGATGTTTTCCTTTCTCGACTGATACCTATTCTTAAGAAGGTAACGCCTAATTACAATATTATTTGTATAAATGATGGTAGTACAGACAATACATTAGAAAAACTCATTGAAAATCACAAAAGTAATTCTGCAATAGAAATAATCAACCTTAGCCGTAATTTTGGTAAAGAAATGGCTTTAACGGCAGGATTCGATTATTCCCAGGGAGATGTTGTTATACCAATTGACTCAGACCTTCAAGATCCGCCTGAGCTTATTGAAGAGATGGTCAATAAATGGAAAGAGGGTTTTGATGTTGTTTATGCAACCAGACGGATTAGACATGGAGAAAGTTGGCTCAAGAAGAGTACTGCTGCATTTTTCTATAAAATGATTAACGCGGTTTCTGAAATACCAATACCTGAAAATACAGGAGATTTCAGGCTTATGGATAAACGTGTTGTAGTGGCTATTCGTCAATTACCGGAAGAAGCAAGGTTCATGAAGGGCGTTTTCTCCTGGGTTGGTTTCAAACAGACGGCAATCATGTATGACAGACAACCTCGTTTTTCAGGAAAAACAAGCTGGAACTATTGGAAACTATGGAATTTTTCCCTTGATGGATTTACCTCGTTTTCTCACCTGCCTATTAGAATTTGGTCATATATCGGCATTGCTATATCATTATTTTCTTTGATATATGCTGTTACCCTGGCTACATACGTTATCTTTGTAAAGGGTATTGATGTCCCTGGTTATGCATCTTTAATGGTTGTAACACTTTTTTTAGGAGGAATTATTCTCATAGGACTGGGAGTTCTTGGTGAATATATTGGGCGAATATTTAATGAGGTAAAGGGAAGACCCCTTTACTTAATCAGTGATTTATGGGGATTTGAAAAAAAAGGAATAACCCAAAATAATGAAAGTAACCCTTCTGGAAATAAAAAAGGCAGGTGACAATAAGGACTTTAACGGTGGATTTGGCACTGCATTTCAAGTAGGAAACTCGATTCGATCAAAGCTGTTACAATATATAAGAGCAAAATCAGAAAGTTTTCCTACCATGTCTTATACTTATATCGCAGCAATTTTCAAGATGTATAATCATTCCGTAGGATATTATGTTAATGACATGCCAAAATCATCTGATATTCTACTCATGCATGTAAGTCTTATCCGGCACAAGGAAGAAGTAAACTTTTTAAAAAGGCTGAAGGGTTCAGGACTTAAAAATATAGGCGTCTATGGCCCTTTAGCAAGTGTAAAACCGGAACTATTTAAAGATGCTGATTTCATAATAGTAGGTGAGCCAGAAAATGCAATTTTAAACATTTGTAAAAATGAAAAGATACCACAAGGTATAGTATACAGCAATCCAGTAATGGATCTTGATGCATTGCCATTTCCTGATTGGAGTATTTTTAATGTTAACGAATACTCATTTTCACCGGTATTACCTCTTAAACCATGTGTATTTGTGTTAGCCAGCAGAGGGTGTCCCTATAAATGTTCATATTGCCCTTATCGAGTATTTGGAACACACAGGGTAAGAAGACCTGAGAAAGTAGTTGAAGAATTTATATACCTTAAGGAAAGCTACGGAATAAAGGCATGCTTTTTCAGGGACCCAACATTCTCAATCAACCAGAAGAATATTGAGAAACTGGCAAATTTAATGGTTATTAATAAGTTAAATATCAGATGGGGGTGTGAAACAAAGCTTGATCTACTTACAATCCCACTTTTAAAACTGTTGTACGCAAGCGGCCTCAGAGCCCTGAAAGTTGGAATTGAATCATTAGATCATAACCTGCTCAAAAAACATGGGAGAAATCCACCAAATATAATTCATCAGGAAGAGATTATTCGTTTTTGTAAAAAGATAGGAATAAAAGTGATAGCATTTTACATTGTCGGTTTACCTGATGATGGAAAAGAGTCCATTCATAAAATGATAAAATACTCTCGCAAATTAAATACAAGTTTTGCAAACTTTACGGTCTGCACGCCGATACCCGGTACATCATTCTACGACGAAATGAAAGATAAGATTTTTGATTTTGATTTAAATCATTATGATAATTTTCATATTGTTTTTAAACACGAAAATCTTACGAAAGAGGAAATATTGAATTATCAGGAAAAAGCTATTAACGAGTACTATTTTAGATTAAGATTCATTTTCAGGTATATAATTGATAAACTCAATACAAGGTGAATAAGATATTAATAACTGGTTCTACAGGAGACGTTGGGAAGGCATTAAGTGAACACTTACTTAAAGAAAAATACGATGTATTATGCTTAGTAAGAGGAGAAAAAAAAACACCTTATGAAATAAGGGGAGATTTGACTGATTATAATTCCTTAAGCAAAGCGACAGAAAACATAAAAATTGTTATCCATGTGGCGGGGGTTATAAAAGGCAGCAGGCAGGCTCTCAGAGATGTAAACATTGACGGCACCAGGAATCTGATCAGAGCATGTGAAGAAAACGCAGTAGAAAAGGTTGTCTTTATTAGCACGTTAGATCTGAAATTTTTCAACACACCCTATTCTGAGTCTAAGAAAAAGGCAGAAAAAATCATTATTAATTCTAATTTGAATTATATTATCTTAAGACCTTCAGTAATTTACGGAAAAGGCTTTCATAAAGATCTTTCATCTCTGGTTAAACTTTTAAAAAATGCTCCTTTAATTCCAGTAATCGGCAGTGGGAAAAACCTGTATCAACCAATCTATGTTCATGATTTAATATTGCTTATAAAAGAAATTATTATTAAAAATAATTTTACGAATGAGGCCTATTTTGTGTGTGGTGCAGAACCAATAAGTCTAAATGAATTGATTGATTTGATATGCAATAGACTATCAAAGAAAGTGGTAAAATTGCATGTCCCCAATCTTGTAGTCAAAATAGTTTCATTGTTTACAGTTTTATTTAGCATGAACATAAATTTAAGAAATTTTACGACTGACAAAATTTGCAGCAATGAAGAAATCAAAAAAGCCTATGACTTTAACCCGATATCTGTCAAGGAAGGCATTAATAAATTAGTTTAGCAAGGAAATTTTTTGTAAAGTTGAGGAGAAACAATGTCAAAAGTACTCTTAATAAACCCGGCAATGGCTGAAGTATATAAAATAGCTAAAATAAAGAATTCAGTTCCAAATTATTTTCCACTCAACTTGTTAACTATCGCAACTCCCTTAATAGAAAATAGACACGAAGTACAGCTTCTTGATTTAAATTACAAACCGAATGTAAAAGAATCAGTAATTGAAGCTCTAAAGGAGTTTTCACCCGATTATGTAGGAATCACATTTACAACACCTCTTTACTCACAAAGTATTAGAATCATTTCTCTGGTTAAAGAGTATAAACAAGATATAGTAACTATTGCAGGGGGAGTTCATATGACATCTGATTGTATGAGCACAATGAAAAATTCAAAGATTGATATAGCCGTGACCGGAGAAGGCGACTTTAAACTGTTAGAAATTGTTGAGTCTAGGAATATCAAGGCGGTAAAAGGAATCGCATATAGAGAAAATGGCAATATTATAGTTAATGACCGAAGCCCCTTACTGACATGTTTAGATAAGATTCCATTTCCTGCTGTCAGTCTGATTGAAAGAGATCTATATAAACTTCCTCATACTATCAGGAAAAAGGAGCCTGTTTTCCCACTTGAAACAAGTAGAGGGTGTGTTTATGAATGTATATATTGTAACAAATCAATTTTTGGGAATAAATTTAGAGAAAAATCCCCGGAAAGAGTATTACAGGATATTCGAAAAATAGCTGATTTAGGGTACAATGAAATACACATAGTTGACGATGGATTTACTACAAATATGAAACGAGCAAAGGAAATCTGCAGGTTAATTATTAAAGAAAAAAGTCATTTATCGTTTAATTGTTGTAATGGAGTACGGGTAGATCGTATAGATGAAGAATTGCTCAGCCTCATGAAAAAAGCAAAATTTTTCAGAGTCTCGCTCGGTATTGAATCCGGTTCTCAAGCGATTCTGGACAAGGTAGATAAGAAGATGAAGCTCGAAAGCTATGTTAAAGCGATAAAAATGTTTAAAAAGGCTGGTATTGAGACACTTGCATATTTCATGTTTGGACTCCCAGATGAACATGAAGAAGACTTGAAAAAAACAATTGAGTTTGCAAAAAAACTTAAACCTACCGTGGCAAAGTTTTCCATAACCATACCGTTACCGTCAACACCGTTATTTGAAGAATGGGAAAAGAGGGGATATATATTATCAAAAAACTGGGATGATTTCGGATTTTATCAGGAGAAAAAGATATATGAGCATCCTAATCTATCATGGGAAATATTGACAAAATATTTAGATATGTCATACAGATCTTTCTATTTTTCTCCATCATATATGATAAGCAGATTCTTCAGTTCAATAAGGAATGGATCGTTAATTGATGATTTGAAAATGGCGTTACAGATAAAATGGTAATGTCCAACACTTTTATTGGCCAGGATTCCACTTTTTATTCTAATCAGTCAAATTCACTTTTTTGTCCAAGAATAATTAACTTCATTAAAAGTATGGTTTTTGACATTAGTAACAGGACGGGTTTGCCATTATATAACTTTCCGCCTTTTAATATCACCTGTCCGTTATTTAGGAGCCTTTGCAATCTTAGCTCAACCATTCTTTTTGCGTTATAACACTTAAGAATTTCTTCAAGGGTAAGCCCCCTCTTGGAATCGTACAATTCTCTTAATATCCTGATTCGTCTTGCGGTTTCACCCAGGTTAATAAAGTGGAAATAGCAATACCCCAGTGAAGAATAAATGATGATATTCACCGTTAAGTTCGGTAAGAACGTTTTTCCTAGAAACACAGAAATTAACTGTACAAAAAGGAGACTTAACAAGCCAATTGCAAATCCTGAAAACAATGATTTTAATAACCCCTTCATGACAAAACGTATGCACAAGATCTGCGTTGCAACATTTATCGAAAAGGCAACAACCGGATTAATAGCATTAATATAGTCACCAACCATAGTTAACTTATGTTAAGGAAAAAATTTTCACTAAGCTTTTTTTGTTTCCAAAGCTGATAACAAAATACAAGTCACCCACCTTTGCGAGATACATTCATCATTTCTCTATAAATAATAAAAATACGAGCAAACAAGGCCCCTTTTGGCGTCAAAACATATCTATCTTCATCCATTTCAACCATTTTATTCAGGAGAAGGTCTCTTATCCTAGGGTTTACCAGGATATTATCGTTCATCAATTCATCAAACTTTTTTTTGTCCAAACCGTTTTGCCCTGCATTGGCAATTGTTGTCACAATAACTAATGACGGACTGTCCGCTTCTAACGCAGAATACGTAATCATGTAAGCTAGCGTTAATGAGATAAAGAATGAAGAAATTTGTATATATTCTACAAATCTTCCAGGGGGGGGTATTCCCCAGCAAACAGAGTGATCAGGAAGATTACAAAGAACAAGAATCCCAACAATCATAACAGCAAAAAATATTTGCAGAATTGTTTTAGTTTGCCTCTTTGGTAATCTGATTTTCCAAAGCACAAGATGAATTAAAAAGGCTGAAATAAATAAGGCCGAACCCCAAAATAATATTATCATCTCAAGTAATTACAAATTAAATAGAACAGAAATTCTCGCAGATAAAAACTTTTTAATATAAGCCCAAATACTTTGATTTTATTGCTTATAATTTATTTTGTCCATTTGCCTTTCTGATATTACAGAAACTTATGAATATCGTCGCTGCTAAAATACTGACAATAAAAGTACCATAAAATACGGTTAATCCAACCTTAAACAAGTAAGGGTCGTAGATAAAATTAATATAACTTGTCCCCTTTGGAATTGCAATAGCCTTAAAGTTTTTATTAGCCCTGTAAACAGGAACCTCTTCTTTGTTAACATAGGCATGCCAGCCCTTATCATATCCATCAGCCCAGTAAAGGATGCCATCCGTGTTCGCAGAAATCCGTATATCGCAGGAATCATACTCATATCTCTCAATAGAGTATTCAAACTCCCTTTCTCCATTTATACCAGAAACACTTCCTGCTTTACTAAAATTGGTATAAGACAAGAACTGGTCTTTATTATACTTTTCTTTAGAAATCCCTAACCCACGCAAAGAAGGCCTAGGCTTTTCGTCTACTATAATAGTCGCATCTTTCAACAATTTTACTGCTTTTGTAGAACCCAACTGATTTAAAAAATCAGAAATTTCATTTTCCTTAACCTGGATAAACTCTTTTTTAAATTGAAATACGGGCTTATCTACAGCAAACATTTCAACTAAAGCCGGGAACGGGATATCTGAATGAATAAGGTCAAAATATTGTCTGGGTAATAAAAAGCTACTCCACCGTTTACTATTCAAGGCAGCTTCAAACTCAGAAGAATAATCTTTATTTTTATATGGTATTACCTCGGGTTTATCAGTAACGAGCACTTTGATCCAGTTAAAGTAGACACCTGCAGTGCCCGTAGACTTAATACTACATGTCAATCGTAAATGCCTAACATAGTCACCAATAAACTTGGACAGCTCAAGGCATTCCCAGTCACCACTATTTCCATAGGATTTAGAAACTTCTGCTCCTGTTCCATCGTGCATTTTTACTTGTATAGCATCAGGAGTTTTATTCTGGCTCTTTACCATCACAAATACTCTGACGTAGTAACCTCTGAGTTTATCTAACTGTTTGTCTTGATATTTTACCCTTAAGGTGGAGTTACCGCGAGAGGATGGTATTAACAGCGCTGAAGTTTCTCTATCATTAATTCCGTCAGCACAAATATACTTTTCAACTGAACCACCTGACCCGTCTTGCCTATATTCAAGTCTTTCAGGATGGAAAAGATGGCTCTTTGTGATTACAGGAGATAAGATAAATGGTTGGCGATATATTAGAGACATATACCTGGTGGAGTAATTGTTATAAAAAGTATCTGAATACTTTGGATATATTGATCTTTTTTGAGGAGGAGAAGGCTCCTGAGAGATAGTCTTGATATTGTGAAT
>JADHVE010000023.1 GCA_016784195.1 Candidatus Woesearchaeota archaeon
GGATGCAAAAAAGCTTTAATAAAGCGCTTTGGTTTTTTAGTAACAGAAAACCATATTGAGAATAATAAATGCAGATATTACAAAGAAAAAATTAATGGTGTTTTTAATTAAAGAATGATTGAGGTTATACTATCTGAATTTTTATCTTTTTTTTCTTTCCTTCCCCTCTTAAGTTTCTAAGCTTATATTCTTTTATATTATTCTCTTTGGCCCACTTGTTTGCAGATTCTTCTGACTTGAAGGCTTTCGGTCCTGAACTTATTGACCTTCGCTTTTCTTCCTTAGTCCTGTTTGAGTATAATCTGTTGCTCATTTTAACCTATCTTTAGGAAATTTCTCTTATTTTTAAATGTTTGCTAAATATTCAATTTAATACGCAACTTTTTTAAACAACAAACTTATCAATACCCTCATGAAAGAATATACATTCCTTGAGCATACTGCAGATGCCAAGTTCCGCGCTCATGGAAAGAATTTAGAAGAAGCTTTTACCAATGCAGCCTTAGCCATGTTTTCCATAATCACAGATACCCACAAAATAAAAGAAAAAACAACCCATGATATTGAATGTAGCAGTAAAGACCTTAAGTCGCTGCTTTATGATTTCCTGGAAGAGCTGGTTTTTTTGATTGACACTGAGAATTTCTTATTAAGCAAGGTAAAGGAACTGAAAATATTTAAGGAAAAATTGTACTTCCTCAGGGCTGTTGTTGCTGGAGATGAAGCAGACAATTATGAAACAACCGGAGACATAAAAGCAGTAACTTATTATGACATGGAAATAAAACAGGAAAAAGGCAAGGCTATGGTTCAGGTTGTTTTAGATTTGTGATAAAATTTCTCTTTTAAGCACTACTAATTTCAATTTTGTTCTTTCTTTCTTCTAACTTATTTAATACAGTTTCTCTTGGAGCAGGAGTAAAATCTTTAGCTACGCAGATTATTCTTGCTAGCCTACCCTCTTCTAGATATTCTATATTTTTACCTGGATGATCCAGTACTGTAATACCAGAATCGCGGAATACTTCTTTTTCTTTCCTTGTTCTGGGAATATAGTTAAGTGTTCTCTGGCCTTTTTTAGCTTTTAAAGCTAAAACACCCCAATTTAGAAGGGGCAAACCATACTGTTTAGTATCTATGCCATCAAAATTCCCTTTTTCTACTGCAATAAGTTCTAATTCTGGAACAGAAGTTAACCATGGCCTAGATACTTTATGGGCAAATATTGCTTCAGGAGTTGATCCTCCTTTCCTAGGGTTTATTTCTGTAAAATAAAGGTTGCCTTTTGAGTCTTCCATAAAATCAAAATTAAAAAACCCTCTATACCCTTTGCTGCCCATGTACCTTGCAATCTGTATAGTATGATCCATGATTTTATTCTTATTTTTGGCTTCTGAAGGGTAAACTACCCCTCCATAGTTGGATCCGTCCATAACCATATCACTCATAGACAAGATAACAACATCTTCTTCATTTGCAATTATTCCTTGTGTTGTTATGGAGGACTCTAAGTCAAGTAGTTCAGAAATGATGTATCTTTTTTTTCCTTTTAATTTTTTTGAATCGAGCAAATCGTCCAAACAGGATATAGGTTCTGAACCGTTTCCACCATATCCCTTATAAGAGGATACAAAAGCCTGACCCTTAAAATTATTGGTGTATAATTGAACAAGATCTTCAAAACTGTTTGCAATGTACCCTTTTGGAACTGGCAATTCCAATTGTTCTGCAATAATTCTTTGATTAATTTTGTTATCAAAATAATCAAATAGTTCTGGGTTTGGGCCTATTACCTTAATTCTCTCATCGTTTGTTAAAGTCAATTCAGGAGTATTTTTAAATACATTAATAAGTAGATCTTTTTGTGATTTGAGAATGGACTCTGTGATCCGTTTAAAGTAGGGAGTATCACTCACCTCCTGGTTTATATCTGCTTGATCTAATTGTAGGTGGTACTTTTTTTGGGGGTTGCTGATCATATGTTCTTTTAACAAGTTGTTGACTACAATGTAATTCCCTCTAAAGTATGGAGGGGGCAGATTAGGCAGTATATTTACTGACTCTGTTGACTTACTATACCTAGTTGACAACCTATCCAAAAGCAAAGTAGTTGTATCCATATATTTAGAATCACCTATAAAAAGAACATATGCTTTATTTGGATTTATTTCTACATTAGAATCAATAATCCCTTGATCTTTGGGCATCATTTTTATTAAAATTGTTGTAATATTTTATTTAATTATACTTTATGATTAATCCTTTATAATAATATCTTGCAATTTTTCTTGTGAAATAGTAATATTTTTATATAATAAGTAATATTTAACAAAATATGGCCCGTAAAAATAAGTTAAGGGAGGTAGAAAGGTCTGTTTTAAGCAAGCTGGAGGCAGATTCCAGGCAGCCTTTGTCCAGGATAGGGAAGGGAATAAGAAGAAGCCAGCAGCAGGTCAGCTATACTGTAAACTCATTAATTGAAAAAGGAGTTATTCAGAATTTTGATACCTTGATAGATTATTCCAAATTGGATATCATCAATTTCCGTGTTTTTTTCAAGATTAGCTACTCCAGCCAAGAAAAGTTTGATGAACTTATCAGACATATCGATTCAGATCCGCATATTTCTCACCTTGTTACTTGCGGAGGAAGGTACGATTTAATCTGCACTTTCTTTGCATTAAACCCTTCTCAATTCAACAAAACTCTGAAAGATATCCTATCTAAATTTCCAAAACAGATTCAGGATTACGATGTCCTTACAACTATAGTGGTAAGATGGTTTTCAAGAAAATATATTTGTAGGGATCTGCCCAAGGAAATAATCCTTGGAGGGGACAGGATGCCTGAAATTATTGATGAGATTGATATGAAGATTCTCAATGAGCTTTCAAAGGATGGAAGAACATGTTCTGTCAAAATTGCTGAATTGATTTCAGTTACTCCAAAAACAGTTATGCAAAGAATAAAAAAATTACGCAGTAGGGAAGTCATACTTGGCTTCAAGCCATTGTTAAATCCCAGAAAGATGGGCTATGTTTCTAACCTTCTGCTAATTAAATACCATAACATCACACCAGAGATGGAAAAAGAAATGATTAATTACCTAAAAATACATCTAAATGTTGTAGGCGCAGTAAAAACACTTGGTGAATGGGACCTAGAAATAAGAATAGAGACCCAAGGCACAATGGAATTCAGAAAAGTAGAGATGGAGATAAGGCAGAAATTTACTCTGCTTATACAACAGATTGAGGGCATCCCATTGTACAGGATATACAAAAATAATTATTTTCCTAAATTCTTGATAAAAGGCTAGCTCTTGCGATTTTCTATTTTGAGCTGCGTGTAAAAACTAATTCTTAGAGTGGGAATTTGATTTAGAAACAGCTTTTATTTTTGCAGCCTATTAATGCATAATAGTGCCTGCTTATTTTGTGTTCTTCAGAACAAAAAAATTCGGCAAAGATAGAGTCAGTGCATTATCCCATTGTATAAGCGTTTAAAGTAAATGGAAAACCCAAGCAAAAATTGATAAACTATATTGGCACTATACAAAATCTCTTCTATAAACTAAATAGAAGAAAAATGTTTAAGAGACCATCTAAAAAAAAGATTAACTTTTTCTTAAAAACAGCAAATCAGGATGACTTTTTATCCCCAGCCCATTTATGAGTAAACTATTTAAACAACCAACATACTCTTTTTTTTGGTGGTTTCAAGTTGGAATTAAAAAAAATAAATGAATTTACATGGGAAATACCTAAACAGGGAGCTATGAAAGTTCCTGCTATAATTTATGCTTCTGAAAAACTTTTGGAAAAAATAAAGCAGGACAAAAGCCTGGAGCAGATAAAAAATGTTGCTTGCCTTAAAGGAATTCAGAGAGCAAGTTATGCAATGCCTGATGCCCACCAGGGATATGGATTCAGCATAGGTGGAGTAGCAGCTTTTGACATGGAAGAAGGAATCATTTCTCCGGGCGGCGTAGGTTTTGATATAAATTGCGGCGTCAGGATGTTAAGAACAAACCTAAAAGCAGACGATGTTTTATCAAAAAGAAAGCAATTTCTGGAAGAAGTCCATAAAGAAGTTCCTGCTGGTGTTGGAAAAAAAGGCATAACCAGAGTTTCCAAGGATGTTCTACTCGAAGTGTTAAGCAAAGGAGCAAAATGGGCTGTCGAACAAGGTTATGGGGTAAAAGAAGATTTAACAAAAACAGAAGAATATGGCTGTATGAGTTCAGACACTGATTCTGTTTCTGAAAAAGCTTTGCAGAGGGGGATGCCTCAGTTAGGTACCTTAGGCGCAGGCAACCATTTTCTGGAAGTCCAGAAAGTAGATAAGATATTTGACAAAGAAACTGCAAAAAGTTTTGGCATAGATGAAGAGGGCCAGATAACTGTAATGATTCACTGCGGCTCCAGAGGCTTAGGCCACCAAGTTGCGTCTGATTACATAAGAAAGATGGAAGATAAATACGGAACATCTAATACCTTAGACCGTGATTTAATAAATGCACCCATACAATCAGAGTTAGGGCAAAAATACTACAATGCCATGTGCGCTTCTGTCAATTTTGCATTTGCCAACAGGCAGATGATTGTGCACTGGACAAGGGATGTTTTCAAAAAAGTTTTTGGAAGTTCAGATATGACTCAGATTTATGATGTCTGCCACAATTTAGCTAAATTTGAAAAGCACAAAATTGATAATGAACAGGTAGAAGTTTGCGTGCACAGAAAAGGCGCAACAAGGAGCTTCGGGCCTGGAAGAAAAGAAATTCCTGAAGTTTACAGGAAGATTGGCCAACCGGTTATAATTCCCGGAAGCATGGGAACAGCTTCATACCTAATGGTTGGAACAAAAAAAGCTGAAGAAATTTCATTTGGATCAACAGCGCATGGCGCAGGCCGTGTAGGCTCAAGATCAGAAGCATTAAGGACATTAAGGGGAGAACAAGTTGCAAGAGACTTAGCAAATAAAGGCATAGAAGTAAAAGGCACATGGAAAGGCTTGGCAGAAGAAGCTCCTCAGATGTACAAGGACATTGATGAAGTTGTTAGAGTAAGCCACAAGCTGGGCATTGGCAATATGGTCTGTAGATTAGTGCCCTTGGCAGTTATGAAAGGTTAAAACAACAATATTCCCCTAATCTAGGATGGGTGGTTTTTGACATATATAATTTATAACCATAATATTTATATACTAACCAAATTTTAGACTACACACAACATCTTGTATCTATTTTATCTTTAACCCACAACATATGGTGTTTGGTCTGAGTGGTAAGTATGGTTAACAAAATAACAAAAAGAGACGGCCGCGTTGTCGATTTTGACAAAGAGAAAATAATAAATGCTATTTTCAAGGCTGCTCAGTCTGTAGGGGGAGAAGACAGGAAACTAGCAGAAGATTCCTCTGATTTAGTTGTTAAAGAGCTTGAGGCAAAGTTTAAGGAAGATTCTCCAACAGTTGAGCAGGTTCAGGATATAGTTGAAAAAATCCTGATTGAGAAGGGGCATGCCCAAACTGCAAAAGCTTATATCCTTTATAGGAAAGAAAGAGCTGAAGAAAGAAGGAGCAAGGCAGCTGTTATTGGAAAAGATGTTAAGACCAAATTTTCGCTTAATTCTCTCAGGGTATTAAAGGAAAGATATCTGCTTAAGGATGATGAAGGGAAAGTTATTGAGACTCCTGATGGGCTAATCAGAAGAGTTGCAAAAAACATAGCAAAGGCAGATTTAAATTATAGCGGCAATGCAAAAGAAGCAGAGGAAAAATTCTATGAGCTTATGGTTAACCTGGATTTTCTGCCTAACAGCCCTACTTTGATGAATGCAGGAACTGACATACAACAGTTAGCAGCCTGCTTTGTTTTGCCAATTGAAGACAGCATGGAAGGAATTTTCACAACTTTGATGCATGCAGCCATAATCCATAAGAGTGGAGGAGGAACTGGATTTTCTTTCTCAAGCTTAAGGGGGAAAAATTCCAGAGTAAAATCCACCCAGGGCGTTGCTTCAGGTCCTGTTTCTTTTTTAACAGTCTATAATGCAGCAACAGACGTGATAAAACAGGGTGGAAAAAGGCGGGGAGCTAATATGGGCATTTTAAGGATTGATCATCCGGATATACTTGATTTTATCAACTGCAAGGAAAAAAATGAGGATATAACTAATTTTAATATTTCAGTTGCATTAACAGAAGATTTTATGAAATCTGTTGAAAATGATGAAGAATATGAGCTTATAGATCCATCTACACAAGAGGTTGTTGAAGAATTAAACGCACGAACAGTATTTGATCTTATAATTGGAGGAGCATGGCGCAATGGAGATCCAGGAATAGTCTTTATCGACAGGATAAACAAAGATAATCCTACTCCGGCTTTAGGTAAGATAGAATCGACTAATCCATGCGGGGAGCAGCCATTACTGCCTTATGAAGCCTGTAATCTAGGCTCTCTGAACCTGGGGCATTTTGTAAAAGATAATGGTGTGGATTGGGAAAGATTAAAGCAGGTAGTTCATGACTGCATCCATTTTCTTGATAATGTCATTGATATGAGCAGGTATCCTATACCTGAGATTACAGAGAATGTCAAGAAAAACAGGAAAATCGGATTAGGCGTTATGGGCTGGGCGGACATGCTTGTGCAGCTAAAGGTTTCTTATAATTCTGAAGAAGCCATAAAATTAGCAGAGAAAGTCATGGGATTCATCAAAAAAGAGGCAGACAATACTTCAGTAGAGCTTGCAAAGACAAGAGGAGTTTTCCCTGCATGGGAAGAAAGCATTTACAACAAAGCCAGCAAGCATTTCCAAGGAGTTCATATGGAATTAAGGAATGCAACAAGAACAACAATTGCACCTACAGGAACAATAGGGATGATTGCTGATGCTTCAGGAGGCGTTGAGCCTTTGTTCGCATTAAGCTATGTAAAAAGAGTTATGGACGGGCAGGAATTGTATTATCTCGATGAGAATTTCAAAAAAGCGCTCGTCGAAAGCAAAGTTTACAGCGAGGAGCTGATGGAAAAGATAATCAATAAGTCAGGCATCCAGGATATTGAGGAAGTACCTGAACCTATCAGGGAAGTTTTTGTTGTAGCTCATGATGTAAGCCCTGAATACCATTTAAAGATGCAGGGAGCATTTCAAAAATTCACAGACAATGCTGTTTCTAAAACAGTAAACTTCCTAAATTCCGCAACTATTGATGAGGTTAAAGAGGTTTATCTTCTTGCGTATAACCTTGGCTGCAAAGGTGTAACTGTGTATCGGGACGGCAGCAAAGATATGCAGGTGCTTAATTTTACAAAAGATATAAAGAAAAAGAAAAAATCCAAGGATGTTTGCCCTGAGTGCAATGCAAAGATGGTTATGTCAGAAGGCTGCGCTAAATGTTCAAAGTGCGGTTATTCTATATGCAGCTGATAGTTGTTTTCTTTTTTATGCGAGGTGGTGGGCTTGGCCAAAGATAATTTAGGACTAGTGCATGTCTATACTGGGATAGGCAAGGGAAAGACAAGCGCTTCTATGGGGCTAGCTATGAGAGCAGTAGGCCAGGGCTTAAATGTATACATCATCCAGTTTATGAAAGGCGGAGCATATACTGGAGAATTGATTTCTGCAAAGAATTTCCTGCCTAGTGTGGGTTTTGTGCAGTACGGCAAGCCATGCATCAAAGAGGATAAGCAGCTTAAGCTGATGGGTTTTGATTCCGGCTATACTTATTTTGACTATGTAAGGGATGATATAGAATGCAGGGATTGCAGGCATTGTTTTCTTAATGATGATGAGCAAAGAAAATTTGTCGATGATGCCTTTGAAAGGGCAAAAAAAACAACTTCTTCAGAAGATTATGATATGATCATCTTGGATGAAATAAATTTAGCAGTCCATTTTGGCCTTTTAAGCATTGATAAGGTTGTGGGATTAGTAAAGAATAAAAACAAAAAAACAGAGTTAATACTGACTGGAAGGCACGCCCATCCAAAGATAATTGAGTTAGGTGATTATGTGAGTGAGATGAAGCTGATAAAGCACCCTTTCCAGAAAGGCATAGGCGCAAGGAGAGGGATTGAATATTAAATCAAATCAATGAAAAATAAAGCCAGTATTAAAAAATCAATAAAATAATCATTAGGTACAAACAGAAAAACAACTAGTTGTGAACGTGCTTATGTTAATTTTTATTGATTAAAAATTTTAAAAACCTAAACATAAACAAAGAAGAGAACTAAAAAATACTTAAATAATTGTGCACTATGAAAGAACGTAATGGCTTTAAAAATGAATCTAGAAAACATCAAAAAGGAAATAAAAAACTCAGCAAACTCTAAACAAGCAGAAATTCTCCAGAGATTTTTCAAGACAGGCAAAGGAGAATATGGAGAAGGAGATATCTTTCTTGGCATTAAAGTTCCAGAACAAAGAAGAATTTCTAAGAAATATCAAACCATGCCATTAAAATATATACAAAGCTTGTTAATCAGCAGTATCCATGAGCACCGTCTTATTTCATTATTTATCCTGATTTACCAGTATAAAAAAGCAGATGAAAAAACCAAGAAGAAAATATTTGATTTTTATCTAAAAAATACAAATAACGTAAACAGCTGGGACTTGGTTGACTTGTCTGCGCCAAATATTGTTGGAAACTATTTATTAGACAAGCCAAGAGGAGAAGTTTATAGGCTTGCAAAATCAAAAATCCTGTGGGAAAGGCGCATTGCAATATTGGCAACGTTCGAATTTATTAAAAATAATGAATATAGAGATACCTTAAAGATTTCAGAAATTCTATTGAAAGACAACCATGACCTGATTCATAAAGCAGTCGGCTGGATGTTAAGGGAAGTTGGAAAAAGAAACCAGGCAGTTGAAGAAAAATTCTTAAAAAAATATTATAAAAATATGCCGAGAACAATGTTGAGATATGCAATTGAACGGTTTGATGAAAAGAAAAGGAAATTTTATATGAAAAAATGAAAAACACAGGCAAAATACCTAAAATAATGCAGATTCTGGTAAAACATTTCAATTTCTCAGAAAGAACAACTCTCAACAGAATGAGAAAAAAGCCAGATGCATTCAAAATCCTTATTTCCTGCTTACTTTCGTTAAGAACACAAGATAAAAACACAGAGAAAGTTTCAAAAAAGCTGTTTGCAGTTGCAGATACTCCTGAAAAAATATTAAAATTGTCAGTTAAACAACTTGAAAAATTAATATTCAGCTCCGGGCATTACAGGAAAAAAGCACAAACACTAAAACATGTATCTTCAGAAATCCTTAAAAGATTCAATGGAACAGTTCCGGACGATAAAGAAAAGCTCCTTTCAATAAAAGGAATTGGTCCAAAAACAGCAAATATTGTTTTGAGTTTTGCGTTCAACAGATTGGTTCTTCCAATTGATGTACATTGTCATAGAATTCCTAATAGATTAGGTTGGATAAAAACAAAAACTCCTGAAAAAACAGAAAAAGAATTAGAGAAAATACTCCTTAAAAAATATTGGAGAGAATTTAATGGTATTTTTGTATTGTTTGGAAAGACAATTTGTCAGCCGATTTCACCATTCTGTTCCAAATGCCCAATAAGAGCATATTGCAAAAGAATAGGAGTCATTAGGAGCAGGTAGAAACCAGCGAAAACCAAAGATTTTCTTGGTTTTGAATTTTTTAAATAAAAATTCCAAAACTTACAAAATACAAAGTATTTTGAAGTTCTAAATCGCTTCTCGATTTATAAACCTAAGAAAATCTTCGATTTTCTAGGTATTTGGAAATTCTTCGAATTACCAAAACCTTTAAAAACTACCAAAAAAATTGCATTTAATCAAAATGTACGACGTGATTATAATTGGAGGGGGCCCTGCAGGCCTGGCGGCAGCTATTTATACATGTAGGAAAAACCTGAAAACCCTGATTCTTACTCTGGATTTTGGAGGCCAGACAAATTTAACTGCTGATTTGGAGAATTATCCAGGTTATGAAGGCGGTTCGGGTCTTGATTTAATGAAAAAGTTTGAGGGGCAGGCAAAGAAGTTCGGTGCTGAAATCAAGATTGCTAAAGTAGAGAAAGTAAGAAAGGAAAAAGGGGGGTTTTCTGTTGAATTAGGTGATGAAGAGAAGTTCAGCGCAAAAACAATAATACTTGCTTATGGAAAAGTTCCTAAAAGCTTAAACATACCTGGCGAAGATGAGCATATGGGGAAGGGTGTTTCTACCTGCGTTATATGTGATGCCCCTTTGTTTAAAGGCAAGACAGTTGCTGTTGTTGGAGGAGGCAATAGTGCTGTTGAAGGAGCCATTGAGTTAGCAGGTATAGCAAAGAAAGTTTATCTGATACACCGAAGAGACCAATTCAGGGCAGATGAATCTTCAATTGAGAAAATAAAAAAAGAAAAGAATGTAGAGCTTGTCTTGAGTAGCACACCCAAGAAAATAAACGGAAAAAAATTTGTCAAATCAATAACTGTCGAAAACCTCAATACTCAGGAAAAAAGAGAATTGGAAGTAGATGGAGTATTTATAGAAATTGGCTATGTTGTTGATAACTCAATGATCAAAGATATAGTTGATGTAAACAGGCAGAATGAAGTAGTCATAAATGAGAAATGCCAGACATCATGCAAGGGCATATTTGCAGCAGGCGACGTAACTACAGTCCCTTTTAAGCAGACAGTTATAGCAGCAGGAGACGGCGCAAAAGCTGCTTTGCAGGTTCATGCTTTCCTGAGGGGAATTGCAACAAGCATTGACTGGGTTCATTCTACCAAGAAGAAATAAGCTAGTGGTTTTAATGGAAAATAAAAAAATAGCTATTTTAGCAGCTCCTGATTTTAATGATCTGGAGCTGATGTATCCCTATTACAGGCTTAAGGAAGAAGGATTTGACGTTAAGCTTGTTGGGATGGGAGAAAAGTTCTACAAGGGAAAATATGGCATTGAAATTGAGGCTGAATTAAATATTTCTGATGTAGGTGATGCTGAATATGATGCAGTTATTATCCCGGGTGGATGGGCCCCTGATTTTTTAAGAAGAGATGAGAAAATTGTAAAATTTGTTAAGGACATGTTTGAGAATGGCAAAGTGGTTGCATCCATATGCCATGGAGGCTCGGTTTTGGTTTCTGCTGATATTTTAAAAGGCAAAAAAGTAACCTCCTTTTTCGGTATAAAGGATGATTTAGTAAATGCCGGAGCCGAATACGAAGACAATGAAGTTGTTGTTGATGGAAATTTAATAACCTCCCGAAAACCTGACGACCTTCCTGCGTTTTGCAAAGAAATTATCCAAGCTTTAAATGGATAAGCTTATTTTCAATATTATTTTTAGATAGCTTCTCAACACAATAGTTCGCTATTGTTTTCAGATTGATAATATCCTCTTCATTATATTCAACTAATAATTTAAGATAATATTCGTCTCCTGTAGCCCGGTGCATTCTCCATAAGGCCAAGGCATCCCCTCCATGAAAATTTTCTATAATTTTATTCCTCTTTATTCCCAGATCTTTCTCTATTTCCTTCAAGCCGCCTTTAAGGTTTAGCTTGTTTGTTGCAGACATAACATCAAAATTAGGTATCTCAGGCAGTAAATCGGGATAGCGTTTTTTAATAAATGGAATGTCAAAACTGGAGCCGTTAAACGTCACAAACAGTTTATACTTGCTTAACTCTTTTTTTAGTTCTTTTAAGTTTAGGTTAATGTTTTTTATCATTATTTTTGTATCAACTCCATCAAACAGACCAAAAACAGTAATATCATCATAATTCGACAAGCCGCTTGTTTCTATATCAAGAAAAACAGCATCTTCCTTAAAAAAGTTGTATAACCTCCAAATCTCTGATGATGGCAAAATATTCAGGAAATATGATGAATCAAAATTGTATAGTGCTTTCCTTGCTTTCAGAATCTGCCTGTCATAATACATCTTTCTTGCTCTGCTAAGTCCATCTACTTTTTTTGCTTTTAAGAACAAGTTCCAGTCAGTAATGCCTTGCTTCCACAAATTTTCCTCTGTTGTTTTGCTGATTCTTTCAAGAAAGATGAAACTATTTCTAATCATTAATAAAGTAAAGAAAAACAAGTTTAAATATTTTACGTACCGATTATCTTTATCAAAACTCTTTTTTTTTCTTAACTTCAAACTCCCCATAGAAGATTTTTTCCCAATTACTAAAGTCCAACTTCTTAAGATTTTAACATATCTTTCTTGATTTTTATAATACAAAACCAAAATTTCCGAAACCAGAAAAATCAAAGGTTTATAGGATCTATTTTTTCTGTGAAAAACCCAAAACAAAGAAAATTGAAAATTTTCCTGGTATTAGGATTTTTTAAGAAAAATCCGAAACATTTAAAAAACAGATTGGTCTAATCAATAGCTATGGCTAGAACATTTAATCAAAAAAGTATAGACAGTTTAAAGCTTGAAGAAAAAACAAGAGTATGCACAGATTGCGGCAGCGAAGATGTTGCTCTTGAAAAAGGAGAGCTTTACTGCAAAAAATGCGGGCTCGTTTTAGATTAAAGAATATAAGTTCTGATTCTTTTTAGTAGATACAATGTTATCTTTTCTCAATGGTATAGCTGCAATTAGTGCATTTCCACTTCTCAAAGACATCTTCCTTGAAGCTGAATGGAATTAATTCTCCTTTATCGCACTTGGGGCACTTTGGAAAAAAACTCATTTTATCACCTCTTGATTATTACTTAGTCATCATTTAAGATGCACCAGCTCAACGCCTAATTTCTTTGCAGTTTCAAATATTCTTTCCTCTCTGTAGAATTCGCCAAAATATATCTTTTTAATGCCTGCATTGACCATCATCTTAAAGCACTGCCAGCATGGAGAAGCAGTGATGTAGATTTCTGCATCTTCTATCCTAATACCGTTCTTTGCTGCCTGCAGGATGGCATTTCCTTCTGCGTGTATAGTAGCAACACAATGATCATTTTCCATTATATGGCCTGCTTCATCGCAGTGGGGCATTCCACGAATGCTGCCGTTGTAGCCTGTTGACAGAATTGTTTTGTCTCTCACAATAACAGCACCTACATATTTCCGATCACAAGTGCTTCTTGTAGCTACCTGCTTTGCTATGTTCATGAAATATTCTTCCCAGCTCGCTCTTACCATACTAAAAAATCCTCCGGGTTTTTGGCACCCTGAAAATCAAAGATTTTCATGTTTTTATTACCTGATCAATTTTTTTATGTAAATCTTCTAATGAATCTTCATTAATTATGACTTTATCAGCTGAATTGAAGCATTCATCAAGCTGTTGACTGGTTTTATTTTTAAGATTTTCCTTTTCTTCCAATTCTTTAAACTGCTCTAAAGTTTCTGCATCTCCTGCTCTGCCTCGCTCTCTTGATCTTTTAAATCTCAGTTCTACTGGAGCGTCTATCCCCAAAAGGACAAAATCTTTGTTTTTCCTTAGTTCTTTAATCTCTTCTAAGTTCCTTATGCTGTCTATTGCAAAATTGCCTTCATCCTTAATTTTGTCATTTATTCTTTTGGCCAGGTAGTTTGCCCCAAACCTTACCCTCAATTCATTTCCTAATTTTATCAGATTTTCTCTTACAGGCTCTATCTCTTTTTCTTTTGCTGCAACTCTTAATTCGTCTGATAATGAAAAATAAGTAAATCCTTTTTTTTCCAAATAAGCCGCAGCTTCTCCTTTGCCAGAGGCATTCCTGCCAGTCAACCCAATTATCATTTTTTCATTAATTTTAAAGCATTAAGTTCTACTGCACTATAACAATTATTTGCACGTTTTTCAGTTTTTTTTTGATTATTTTTTAAGGTTTAAATTTTTTTAATAATAATAATAAAAAATAAACACAACCATGTTCACAACAAATTAATATCTTGTTTGTGCTCTGTTGGCTGTTTTTATCAGATTTTTTATTTAATGAAATTTATTTATTGGCTATTTTTTAATGAGTGTTTATTATTGGAAATTTTAATAATCATTTTTATGTTCTGGAAACAGACTTAAAATACTCTCTTCATCAGCTCCACATATGCCTCGCTCTGTGATTAAGCTAGTAATTAATCTTGCTGGAGTAACATCAAAAGCAAAGTTTGCGGTTTTTGCATCTTTTGGAGCCAATAAAACTTCTCTTATCTTTCCATCTAAAAATCCTCTCGCATATTTTACTTCTTCATCTCCTCTTTGCTCAATTGGGATTTCTTTGATTCCGTCTCTTATGTTCCAGTCAAAAGTTGAGGAAGGCAAAGCAACATAAAACGGAACATTATTGTCTTTTGCAGCCAACGCTTTTAAGTAAGTTCCAATCTTATTGGCAGCATATCCAGTATAGCTTGTTCTGTCTGTTCCAACAATAACCATATCAACCATGCCATGCTGCATCAAATGGCCCCCAACATTATCGGCTATTATAGTATAAGGAATGCCCTGATGTTCTAATTCCCATGCTGTTAACCTCGCTCCTTGATTTCTCGGCCTTGTCTCATCAACCCAAACATGAACCTTAATGCCCTTATCAAAAGCAGCATAGATTGGGGCTGTGGCAGAGCCGTAATCAACAAATGCTAACCAGCCGGCATTACAATGAGTCAGAATATTTACTATCCCTCCATTTTTCTTTTTAGAAATCTCTTCAATAATTTTCAACCCATGTTCTCCTAATCTTTTGCAAAAATCAGCATCTTCATCTGCAATTTCATTAGCAGTTTTTAATGCAATACTTATTTTTTCTTCAGGTGTTGAGCCTTTTTTAATCTCATTTAATTGCCTTTCAACAGCCCACTGTAAATTCATGGCAGTAGGTCTTGTTGCAATCAGTTTATCAGCGGATTTTTTTAAGGAGATGTCAAAATCATCTTTATCTGCTTCTAAAGATGCAACATACATACCATAACCGGCAGCAGCCCCAATCAAGCCTGCACCTCTAACGTGCATATCTTTAATCGCTATTGTAACATCATCAACTGTCTTTAAGTCTTCTATTATAAACTCATGAGGCAGATTTCTTTGATCAATTATTTGCACTACTTTATTATCATCTTTCTTTACCCAGATTGTCCTGTGGTGTTCATTATTTACTTTCATCTTACAAAATAAAGAAATAATAGAGTGTTATTAAAGATTTTGGAAAAAATAGATGTTAAATGGCTCATAAAATTGCTGATTTTTATGATGATCTTGAAGAAGATATAATCAGGTTAAGGGAGGAATTTCAATATGGGGCAAAAACAATACTTGATGATACAAAAATAAAAGAATTAGTCAATGACTCTAAAGAGTTTGTTGAGATTGTTAGGGTTTTTTTGAAGAAATAAAAAAAAGAAAAAATCTAACCACTATTTTCAGGATGCACTTAATCTCCTGTTTTCTCAGCTGAGCTTAACTCACCAGCATCTTTTTTTAAATCTTCAACCTTATCAACGTTCTCCCATGTAAAGTCTGGGTCGTCCCTTCCAAAGTGGCCGTATGCAGCTGTTTTTTTGTATATGGGCCTTCTTAACTTCAGATGGCTTATGATATCAGCAGGCTTTAGTTTAAAGTGCTTTCTAACAAGCTCTGCTATTTTCTCTTCAGGTATCTTATTTGTATGGAAACAGTGTACTAAAACTGAAACAGGTTCTGCAACTCCGATACAGTAAGCAAGCTGAACTTCACACTTGTCTGCCAAGCCGGCAGCTACTATATTCTTTGCAACATACCTTGCTGCATAAGCTGCACTTCTATCAACTTTGCTTGGGTCTTTTCCTGAGAAACATCCTCCGCCATGGCTTCCTTGTCCGCCATATGTGTCAACAATGATCTTTCTTCCTGTTACTCCGGCATCTCCTACAGGACCTCCAATTACGAATTTTCCTGTTCCGTTTACATGGTATGTTGTATTATCATCAATCCAGTCTTTACATATAGGCTTGATTACTTTTTCCCTGATATCTTCCCTTAATTTTTCAATATCCACATCAGGGCTATGCTGAGCAGCAATAACTACTGTTGTTACCTTTTTTGGAACACCATCTTCATATTCAACACTGACCTGGCTTTTGCCGTCCGGTCTTAAGTAAGGCAGTTCCTTGCTTTCTCTTACATCTGTAAGTTTTTTGCATAATTTATGTGCAAGAATAATTGGCAAAGGCATATATTCTGGAGTTTCATTTGTCGCATACCCAAACATCATTCCTTGATCTCCAGCTCCTTGCTCAGCGCCTTCCTTGCCTTCTGCTGCACTTTCATTCACACCCTGAGCAATGTTAGGGCTTTGCTCTGAAACAGAAATCAAGACTCCGCAGCCGTCTGCGTCAAAGCCGTATTCAGGATCATCATATCCTATTTCCCTTATTGTGTCTCTCACAACCTTTTGCATATCAACATAGGTTTTTGTAGTTATCTCTCCTGCCACTACAACAAAGCCAGTTTTTGTTAAACATTCACAAGCAACTCTTGCGTTAGGATCGTCCTTATATATCATATCTAAGACTGCATCAGAAATCATGTCACACATCTTATCGGGGTGACCTGCCGTAACACTCTCAGAAGTAAACAAATATTTTCCTTTTTTCATTTTTTTGCCTCCTAGGATAAGAATAAAACTCAAAAATCTATGATTTTTTTTGTTTCATTTTATCACTTTATTTAGTTAATATTATTCATAAATTTAACTATGATTTAATAAGGTT
>JADHVE010000024.1 GCA_016784195.1 Candidatus Woesearchaeota archaeon
AACTGGTTGTCATTCAATTCGAAACGATTTAGAATTGTTCCAATTAGTTTTTCTTCTTCACTTTTAGTGTTTACTTTTTCTGTTATTTTTTCTGCTTCTTCAGGTTTTTCTACATCCAGAGTTTTATTTTCTGTTACTATCTTTTCATTAATATCACAGACAGAGTTTTCGTTACGGTCTAAACAACAATCGTTGTTAATTAAGACATAAGGTTTGTTACATGTTTGCTGTTTTTCTGGCTGAGAAGCGCAGCCTGATAAAAAGACTATCAAAATTAAGAGAAAACTGGTAAGAATTAAATTTTTCATATAATACCCCCTTTGTTAGCTAGGATCATTCCTATTTTTATAATAAATTTTTGGTTTTTTTAGAAGAATCTGAAGCAAAGAATAATATTATCTTATTTTATTTCCTTAACAACATCCTCCACCCGGATATCTTTCATGCACTTTTGGTAGTCTTTGCCTTTGTAATAACAATCAGGGACTTCGCCTTTGTGGACGTTAATGCAGGGAGAATATTTGCAAATCTTTCCTTTGTAAATGGAAATGCTTTTTTTATTTAACGGACTAAATCTTTTGGGCAGATTAGGCCCGAACAAGCCAATAGTTTTTATATTCTGGGCTGCTGCAATGTGCATTGGCCCTGTGTCGTTGGAAATAAATAAATTACATTTTTCTGTTAGATGAAAAAGCTGCCTTAATGTTATTTTTCCTGCTGAATTTATAATTTTGTTTTTTTCTTTTATCTTATATATTATTTTATTGATCAATTCTTTTTCTTCATCGTTTCCAACAAAAATGATTTTAATGTTTTTTTTATTTTCAATCAATTTATTAATTAATTCAGAAAAATTTTTTTCCGGCCACATTCTCGATTTGGCAGACTCTGCTGCCCCTGGCGCAATACCCACAATAAAATCATTTTTTGATATTTTACTTTTTAATAAATTATCAATAAACTTTTTATCATTCGAAGAGTAATTTAATCCCATCAATTTATCAATTTTAGAATCAATATTTAATGGATTTAACAAATCTGCAAAAGTCTGGGAAGTGTGCTGCTTGTCATTGTATCTTATCGTGTCTGTGTAAAGAAAGGACCTTATGTTGTGGGAAAAGCCGATTCTTTTTCTGCCTACAAAAAAAGAGATGATAGAAGAGATGTTGAGGTATTCTTCCATATCGATAACTACATCATATCTTCTGTAATTTTTTAAAAAGAATTTTATAATAGATGAAGAATTCAGATTTATAGATATAATTTTGTCCAGATATTTATTCTGATAATAAACATCTTTGTTTCTTTCTGTTGCTAAAATTTCTATATTTGCTTTTGGAAATTTTTTTCTTAAATTTTTTATAGCCGGCAGAGTTAAGACAGATTCTCCGATGCCCCATAGCTGTATAATTAAAATGTTTTTTATTTTAGTTTCCTTAGAGACAAACAATTTTGAAGGTGATAAAACAAAACAGATTAAACTGCCTAAGTACTTATCCATAAATTTTATTTTTTTTACTACTGACATTATCCTTTCTTCTTGGCTTCTTTGAAAGCGATTTTTCTTACAACCTGCTCTAGCTTATTCTGGGTTTTTCTCGTGGCAGTATACATGTAAAATGATATTCCTGCTAAAAACAAAAAGCCTGTAATGATAAATAAGTCAAGAGTCCTTGCAAAACTGAATGTTTTTACAATCGGGTCAAGAACATTAGGTACTATTGTAACTATTATAAACAATGCCCAAAGCGCGAACCAGAATGCATACTCAGTTTTTTTGAATTCCCTTCTTTTGTAATGCAAAAAAGTGTAATACATCATAAAAGCGCCGAACAAGGCACCAATTATTTGCACACCTAATATCTCAGCCATTTTTAACCTCCTAAACTAATTTTAACCGCCTTCTGTTCCTCTAGGCTAAATGCATAAATGAACAGTCTTAGTTGATTTTTGTCTTCATGTTTTTCTTAAAACAAAAATCCTAATTTCAATTATTTTTATTAATATTAAAACCTTTTTATTGATACTTACTTTCTCAAAACTCTCCAGAGGAACATGTTTAATACTATCTTAATTCCGTCTATGATTGTTGTTCCCTTGTATTTATCCCCATAGATTGTCTCAATCGGAACTTCAAGATATTTTAATCTGTGCTTTCCAGTGTTAGCAATCATCTCGCTTTCCATACTGTAATCAGATGCCTGCCATCTTATCTTTTTGTAGGCTTCTGCTGTGAATGCCCTATAGCCGCATTGACTATCCCTTATTTTGATGTTATATAAAAACCTAATTGTTTTATTCAGAAACCAATTGCCGTATTTCAGGATAAAAGGCATTGTTTTTGTCGACTTCCTGTAACCAAAAACAATATCAGCACTTTCAAGTTTTTTCATGAACTTTGGAATCTCCTCAGGATCGTGCTGGGCATCAGCATCAAGAACAATCATGAATTCAGCGCCTTGCTTTATTGCAAAGTCACAGCCTGTTTTTAATGCAGCTCCTTTACCTGTATTGATAATATGTCTTAAAACAAAGGCATTGTTTTTATCTGCTATTTCTAGAGTGCGGTCTTTACTTCCGTCATCAACTACTATTATATTGTTAGAATACTTTTTTATTTTTTTGATTATCTGGGAAATGTTTTTTTCTTCATTATGCGCTGGGATCACTATCCAAGGATTATCCATTTTCACAATGATTCATCAGAAATATTTTGACTAGTATTGTCAGTTTTGGCCGCGTTTTTTTCTGTTTTTTCAGGCGTTTCTTCTTTTACCTCTGGCTCTGGAGATGTTACAACATTTTTTTCCTTCCCTTCCCAATCAACTTTCCAGACTATAATTCTTCCCCCGGTTATGCCTCTTTCGTCACTAAATTTTTTGAAGTGCTTTAAGCCAATACCTTCCATATAAAACAATCTTGTAAATATGCTTGCTGTTAAGGCTTCGTCCATCTGCAATAAGGTATAGCTGTCTCCGTTTTTTATTAAAGCTGTTCCTAAACCTCTTCCGTTTTGCATGTTTATTACAGATTCAGTATAGTTTTTTACAATTAAATCTTCGTCAGTCTGGAAAGATGCTTTTTTAGGATACCTTTTGCCTTCGCTTGTTGGAATGTAAATATCATAGCTAGAAAGGTTAATTAAATAATCACTGCACTTTAATGTTTCATTGTTTATCTTGCTACAGCCAATTATTCCTGCGTATCCAGGCCATGGAGCAATCCAGTTATTGGCTTGCTGGCTGTCGGTTATACCTTGAACCTCATAGTACATGTTTTCTGCTTCACTCTTTGAATAATTGAATCTTTTCTGGAGGAAATTTGTACTGGAAGTTATATCATTTTGGAATTCTTTCTTTTTTAAAGTGTTATAAATCAAAGCCTTGTCAAAATCCCAGGAGCCAAAATGCGACCATACACCGCTTTTTCCAATCATGTCTTCAGAGGTTATAAAGTAATTTTCAGGGGGTTCACAATGAGTGTAATTCATAATTTCAATAATTTTTTCTTCCTTAAAATTATTTTTTGATAAAATCTCTCTGGCTTTTTCTTTATCTACTTTAGTTATCTGGTAAATTATATCTACAGATCTAGGTTCATCTTTTATAATATCATAAACAGCAGTGTATGCATAACTTCCTCCGCTGCAGTCAAGCATTCTTAATATCCCCCTTGCTGTATCTTCGTCTGAAGTCAACAAGGTATTTCCTATCCAGTGGGCCATGGGGGTGTTTTGAGAAGTACCATCAAAGGTTACAGCCCTATCTCCAATATACTTAAACCAGTGGCCAAAGTCCCACCATGAATTGATTATTGCATCTGGTTTTGATTCCTGTTTGATTTTTGTTAATGAAGAATACCAAGCATCGTTCATACTGGGTATTTCCTGTTTTGATACATCCAATGCCTGTTTGCATGTGCTGCCTAAACAGTAGGGTGAAAATGGGACTGGGACAGTGCCTGCAATGAGAAGCAGGATTAAGATTATAACTATATTTGAAATGTATTTGTTTATACTGAATCCTTTTGTAAACCATTTACTTGAGTATCTGTACAGCTGGCCTAGGGCTATTCCAAATCCAATTGCAAATGGGGGCACTAACAAAAGCATGAATCTTACCCCTTTAACGCTTGCATAGATTGTGGAAGTGAGCCAAATTATCAGCAGAATAGCATATTTTAGGTCTATTTCTGTGTCAGATTCTATTATCGCTAAAGTCAATCTTACAACAATAGGGATACTTATTAAGATCAAGAAGGTAGTTAGGTTTTGAGGCTTTATCCCAAAAATTATGACATACCATGCTAATGTTCCAATTATAAACCATGGTTTTTTTTCTTTTAGTTTTGTTGTGGTTAATACAATGCCTACGAGAGCAATTAAGAGAAATAACCACTTGCCCATACCTATCTGGTCTATGATTGAATTGAGTGAAGCTGGATTTTGCTCTGCAACTGTTGTATAGACATTCGGCCATACTGTTGTTATGCCCACTTCTTTCATTTTTGCAAATCCCAATGGGTTGGATATTGGTTCTCTTAAGAATGCATTTGTACCTTTGAAGATTGAGGTGAATATACCTGAGAAAAGAATAAATAACAACAAAACCATGAGTACGTTCTTGATTTCTGCTTTTTTGAGGAAATTTGATAATTTTTTTCTGTGTATTATTGAATAGTAGACCAAATAAATCAGTGTTGATAGAACTATAAAATCAAATATAAACCACCAGCCGCCCCATGAGAATGCAAAGAATCCTACGAGGATTCCAGATAAACTGCTGAGGATAATGTTTTTCTTAAAATTTTTTGATTCTAATGCTTCCAGGAAGAACCAGGTTATCAAGAGAGGGAATAAGATGTTATAAGCGTCGGTATCTGCAAAACCTCCTGCTGTTCTGCTTAAAAAAGCAGGATGGATTGCAACTATTACTGCTCCTATAAATCCTCCAAAGTTGCCCCCTAAACGTCTTGTAATGAAGAAAGCAGGTATTACAGATAAGGCAGAGAGTAAAACAGGCACGTAAAAAACAACTTTCATCAATTCAATGTCTTTGTTAAAAAAACTTAAGAATTTATAGAGGTAAGCTTCAAAATACGCATGGAACATGTCTGGCGGAACAGGCCTTCCTTGAGGTGCGAACATATGGTTGTCCCATGACATGTTATCTCTGATTTCATCTCCAGGATGTCCATTGTTTAAAACATTTCTTGCATGCCTCATCCAGAACCATGGGTCAATTGCCAATAGATATGTTGTTCCCGAGTCATCTTGTAATCGGGATTTGAAGTAATTAGAAGTTCCTTCTATCTGCTGCTGTATCTGGCTTTTTTGCTCTTTTAACAATTTTTGCACTTGAGCATCTACCTGAGTATCTAGAAAATTTGAGGGAAGGTTTGGAGAATTTTGCTGTATCTGTGATCTTACCTGGTTTCTTAAGTTGTCCATTACAGCATCATTGGCCCAGTCATCTGTTACCGGAAGGTAAGCAGACTGGACTCTGAGAAATATTGAGAGAAATAATGGAATTAGCAGGAGGAGGACTATCTGATATTTTTTCATTAAGCCTATTGTTTTTTTCCAGTCAATTGCTATTGTATCTTCATCGTCAGCAGTTTCTTTGCCTTTTCCTTTGAAGATATTTTTTATTTTGCTAAAATCAAATGAAATTTCTTCATCCTCGTTTTCTTCTGCTTGTATCTTTTTAGCCTCTGTTTTTTCCGTCTTTTTTCTCTTAAAGAAACCTTTTATTTTGCTGAAGTCAATTTCAATCTCATCATCGTCTTTTTCTACGCCTTCTTTAACTTCATCTATTCTCTTTTTTGTTTCCTTGATCTCTTTTTCAAATTTTTCTTCTTTTTTGTCTATATTCTCTGCTTCTTTTTCTTCAGTTTTTATTTCCTCTTTTATATCCTGAATAGCTTTTTCATCTTTTTCCAATCTTTTCTTTTCTTCTTCTATTTTTCTCTCTATTTGTTTTTCTTCTTTCTTTATTTCTTCTACCTGGCCTTTCTTTTTTTTCTTAAAGAAATTAGTTATTTTGCTTAGGTCAATAGAAATTTCATCCTCGTCTTTTTCGTTTCCCATTTACATCCGTGGGAAAGATACTTATTTTAAAAAACTTTTGATTAGAAAAAGTTTTTTTGAAAAGTAGAAGAATCTTGGTTCTGCTGTTAATAGTTTTATTATAAACTTAGAAGGAAATTCCCGGTCATGCTCTTCGATTATCTCTTTTATTTTTTTATTTTTGAACAGTTCAAGCAGATAACTATAATCTTTGTCTGAGAATGTGTTCAAGATTTCTCTTATCTTTAATGCTATAAATAAATCTTTTCCAACGGTTTTTTTAAGCTCATTTTCATATATTTTTTTATTTATTATAGAATTGACTAATGCTTTTGATGATAATAAAGAAGGTATCAAACCTCCTCCGGTTGTGGCTTTTACTTGTGCGGCAGCATCTCCTACTAAGAAAATGTTATTACTTTTGTTTCTTATTTTTAGTTTCGGATTGTATACTGGGATGATTCCTGCCTGATGCTCGATTATATCTTTTTGTTTTATATTTTTTAATTTTAAAAATTTGTCAAGATAAAACTTTGCGTTTTTGTGTGTTGCCAGGCCTATCCTTGCCGTGTCGGCATTTTCAGGAACAAGCCACGCAAAGAATTTGGGAGATATACTGCCTAAATGGGCTTCAAAAACATTTTTATCTGTTTTTATCTTAACTCTTGCCTGTATGCCTATCCAGAAATTTTTATTTTTTTTATTAATCAATTCAGAAACTTTGCTTGATGGGCCGTCAGCTCCAATTAAAATTTCATTTTTTATTTTTTTGGATTTATTTTTTTTAATGTCTTTTATTATGATATTGTCCTTTTCTTTTTTAATAAATTTATGGCTCAGAAAAATCTTTGCTCCTGCGCCTTTTGCTTTTTTTGCCAGGTAAATATCAAATTTTTTCCTGTCTAAAACAATATTTTCTTTTTTTAATTTAAAGTCAATAGAATTGTTATTAGAATAAATCCTGGCGGTGTTTACTTTGTTTATCAGAAACTCTTTTTTTATTTCTACTAAGTCTTTTAGATGCAGGGTTGTAATGCCTGTGCATTGGACAGGCAGACCTATTTTTTTATGCTCTTCAAAGACATTCACTTTTTTGCCTTGTTTTGCCAGCAAATAGGCCGTGTACAAGCCGGCAGGCCCTGCTCCTATTATTGATATTGGCATTTTGTTTTGAATTATCTTAACTTAATCGTGTTGTTAATCTGACTTTAGACTATTATATACATTATATATTTATTGTTTTTTTACGTTAGTTTTTCTTAAGTTACCCTAAATTATTTTGAATACATTTATTTAATACTTTTTTACCATTAGATATATTTCCACAATCATAATTATTTGAGTATATCCTAGTTTTTTTTTTGATAATTTTTTTAGTTTATTACTCAATTTACGAAAATAAAAAATATTTAACTTAACCTGGTTCACAACTAATAATACTCCCTCTTGTGTTCTACCGAGTGTTTTTTGCTGGCGTTTTTTATTTAATGATTTTTTTTATTGGCTAAAATGTGAGAGGCCCGGATAGTATAAAATGCTAATTTTTTTTCAATAAATTTTATTAAACCACTAATCATTCTATACCTTTCTGGGTCGTTTTTGACGAAACATTTATATATGAGTTTTGTTTACTTTAGAATAGTTATGAATTGTAGTCACTCAGGTATGCTAACAAAATCGAAAAGTTTATATACTAGTTGAATAAAATTATATAAATCATCTGAAAACTATCAATAAAAACGATTGGGGGTAAAATAAAAATGAAAAATAGATTTGGTTTTTTAACAATGTTTCTAGTTAGTTTAATTGCTGTTTGCGGTATTGCAAATGCATTGAATGTTGCGGTAGATGAGGTTAAAATTAATGGAGATGTTTTAACACAGACTTCTACTAATAAGATTTATGATTTTGAAAAAGATCAGGACATCGCAGTTAAAGTGAGGGTTACTGCAAATGAAAATATTAATGATGTTCAGATTGAGGCTTCATTAAGAGGCTATGACCACAATGATTTAATGGAAGACATCACAAATGTTTTTAATATGAAATCAGGTGTGACATACACTAAGAATCTGGATATTCCATTAAGGCTGAGGATGGATCAGGACAAATATAAATTAAGGATAAGAATTGAAGACAGAGACGGAAATACTACCCAGCTGGATTATGAGCTTGATGTTAACACTGAAGAGCATTTACTTGTTATAAGCGATGTTATCTTATCCCCTGAGAATGAGGTTAGGGCAGGAAGAGCTTTGCTTGCTTCGGTAAGATTAAGGAACTACGGAGAAGACGATGAAAAAGATGTCAGAGTTAAGGTAAGCGTGCCTGAGCTGGGAATGTCAGCAACTACTATTATTGATGAGATTGAAAAAGAAGGAGATGATGATGATTCAATAACCACTGAAGAGCTTTGGCTTGACAGGATTCCTTTAGATGCAAAAACCGGCGAATATATGCTGAGGGTCGAAGTAGATTATCATGATGGTGACGAAAGAGAAGTAAAAGAAATGATGATAAGAGTAAGAAGCACATGTGATGATGACCCTTTTTCATGTGAATCCAAGAAAGAGACAGAAAAGACAATTATAACTTTGGCAGCTGACGCACAGACAGCAATCCAAGGCGGAGCAGAAGCTGTTTATCCAATAACCATAACCAATGAGGGTGCAGGAGCGAAGACTTATATTATAAGTGCAGAAGGCGCTAACTGGGCAACATTCAGAGTAAGCCCTTCAAATGTTTTAATGGTTGGAGCAGGCGAAAGTAAGGCTGTAAATGTTTATGTTGCAGCTGGAAAAGATGCACCTGTTGGAGAGCAAACCTTCTCTATAACAGTACACAGCGGAGAAAAAACCCTGAAAGAAGTTCCAATGAAAGTAACTGTTGCTCAAGGCAAGACTGCATGGAGCACAGTGAAGAAAGGCCTGGAAGTAGGCTTAGTTGTACTGGTAGTTTTACTGGTAATTGTAGGGTTAGTGATCGGCTTTAACAAGCTAAAAGGCGAAGAAGAGAATACCAAAGAAGAAGGTGAAACTTACTATTAGTTTCTTTTTTTCTATTTCTTTTTTAATTAAGTTTTTATTTTCGTTTGTCTCCCTAGGAGGAATATACTAAAATGAGTAAAAAAATAATCCTCTGTTCCATATTTTTTCTTTTGCTAGCTTTGAATGCTATGGCCCAGGAAGATTTTGAGATTACCTTTGAGGATAAAATTGATTTATGCCCCTGCTCTAATCAGGGATATCCGGTTTACATTCAAAATAAAGGAACTGTTAAAAGCACTTATAGCGTTAGTTTTGCAGGAAGTGCTGCTAAATGGGCTGAAGTCCCTAAAAGATTCAGCATCAACCCAGGTGTTATGAGCTATTTTTTTGTGTATATCAATTCTGACTGTAATATAAAAGGGAGTTATGAGCTGGATGTTCTTATCCAAACAAGCTCTGGTGTGATTAAAGCTGTAAAACAGGATCTTAATTTTATTGAATGCTATAAATCTGATATTGAATTTGGAGATGTTTTTAAGCTAGAAGAAGGGCAGATAAGTGCGTCATTTTCAAAACATACCGGAACTTATGATATTTGTGAAAAAGAAAAAAAAATATTGCCTGTTTTAATCACAAATAAGGAAAGCTATGGCAATAGCTACATTTTGAGCTTAATTGGCGCAGATTGGGCAAAATTAAATGCTGATAAAGTTAGTTTAGACGGAAATAAAAAAGGTCTGGTTCTTATCGAGTTAAATCCCGAAGAAGGCAGTTCAAAGGATTATAAACTGAAATTCGAAACTTTAACAGAATTAGGCAATATAAAAAGAAGTGAAGAAATTGAGATTAAAGTTGATAAATGCTACGGGCTGGAGATTAATTTAGAGAAAGAAGAGGATGTTATCTGTAGTGAAGAAGAGACGAGTTATGATGTAACAATTGAGAATGACGGCATATTAAGCGAGAGAGTTAATTTAAGCTCTAATTTGGACTGGGCAATATTTGGTTTTAGCGGAGCAAAAGATAATTTAACTAACTCAACTTCGATTGAGGGTGCTGCTGTATTGGGTGGAAATAAGGAAACAATATCAAAATTAACTTTAAAGCCCGAGAATATTTCCGGAGTTTTTGATGTTGAAATTAAGGGTGGTGTCTTAGGTCAAGAAATTGAGGCCAGGGATAAAATAAGAGTAAATGTTATGCCAAAAGAAGAGTGCTATAAAACAGCTATTTCTGTAAAGAATAATATTGTTAATTATTACAGCGAGGAATATTATAATATTGAGGTTGCTAATGAAGGCTCAAAGAAATCTTCTTATTATGTTGATGTTGAAGGGCCTTTGTGGGTGACTATAAGTCCTGATGTTTTGGAGTTAAATCCCGGGCAGAGAGGCAATTTAAATCTTCATGTTAATCCTGATGAAGAAACTGAATCAGACATTTACAACGTAATCTTAAAATTAAATTTTGGCGATGCTAAACATTCAGAAGACATCAATATAAAATTAATAAAAGAGAATAAAGTAATCAAGAATATTAAATGGTTTTTAAGATACTACCAATTTTATATTTATTTAATTGTTTTTTTAGTAATCTTAATTTTTATGCTTATGCAGCCCATTAAAAAAAAGATCAATAAAATAAAGAAAAATCGTGAAAAGCGTAAAATACAAAGAGAGAAGAAAAAGCAGAGAGAAGAGAAAAGAAAAGAGAAAGAAGAGGAGAAAGCGAAGATTAAGGAAGAGAAGAAAGCCAAAAAAGAAAAAGAAAGATTAAACAAAGAGGAAGAAGAGAAAAGAAAAAAAGAACTGGAAGAGAAAACAATAAAGGAAGAGAAGAAAGCAGAAAAATTAGCAAAAAAGAAAAGAAAAGGTTTCTTTAAAAGACATTTAATCTGGTTTATTGTTCTGCCTGTTTTGGTAATTATCTGCTTACTAGTATTTTTGAGCTCTTATTTTAATTGGATAGATTATTCTGCTTTATTTTCTATAAGTTACTCTGACATATTTTCAACTGTATCTGGCGGTTTGAAAAGCGCATGGGCATATAGTTATTATATATTTATTGCGCTGGTTTTCTTGATTTTGATCATCTTTTTTTTTCATACTTTGGAGGATAAAGAGAAAAAGCCAGAAGCAAAGAGAAAGGCAAAAGAAGAAAAAAAGACAATAAAAGAAGAGAAGAAAACAGAGAAAAGAAAAAAGAAAGGAAAGTTTTCAAAATTTTTTAAATCCGTTTATCTCAAAATTTTTTTGATTATTTTTATTTTGTCAATAATCAGTTTGGCTGTTTATTATTACTTTTATGACTATGTGAAAGAATTTTTTGTTTTGTACTCTTATTATATCATAATTGGCGCGGTGCTTTTGGGGATAATAATCCTGTTTATGAGATTTTACAAGCCCGATAATTGATTTCTTGATGGGAGAAGAGAAATAATCATATCTTTATCAGTCCTGTCAATTCTAAAACTTTGTATAATAAACCCAGAATAAACATTAATATCAAAATAAATCCAAGAAAATTATGCTTGATGGTGTATTCCGGTTTTCTGTTTCCATACTTCTTTGCTTTGAAGTATATCAATACTATAAAGATTGCTGCTAAGCTGCCTCCAAACGTACCTGTAATGTCAAGCACTTTAAAGAAGGCATTTTTTATATCTGATGTTATTATAATCAAGGCCATAATAAGCGGAATAAAGCATGCTATTATTGAAGATGTAAATGGCTTTAATCTGAAGTCGAACATGTATGTTTCTTTTAAGGCAAGGGCAACTCCGATAAATGAGGTAGCTATTGTTAAAATTCCGAAAACTACCCCTAATAAAAGCATTTTATAGCCTAGAACTTCGCTTAAACCGAGTATTGCGCCGTCTGTTACAGTGGAAGATGCGCCGACAACCACTAAGGCAAATACTATATATATTATAATGGGGATTGTAGATCCAATGATGATTGCTTTTTTCATTACTTTTTCATTGTTTTTTAATTCTTCCCTGATTTCAGGTATAGCTGCTACCCCAAAAAATGCAAATAAGATAACTCCATAAGGTATGAATATATTTTTTAATTCAAATGAGGCTAGGTTTTGCTGGTTGATGTTTGGAAGAGCAAAAATTAAAATTGCAAAAATGATTAAAATAAAGAAAACGCACATTAACAATTCGCTTTTTTCTATTACTCTTAGCCCTATAAATACTAAGATGCTGAATACTGTAAAAAAAATTATTGAGTAGGCTAAAGGGGTTCCTCCTAAGGTTGGTGTTAATAAGGCAGACAAAAATTGGCCACCTTTTACTATGTAGGCACTTAAAGCTCCATAGAGACCTATAGTTATGAAAATAGCCATTAGGTATTTTCCTTCTTTGCCGTAATACTTATTTGCGTATCCGGTTAATTGATGGCTGCCTTTGGTTCTTAATGCAATTTCTCCTGTGTACAGGTTGAGGAAGAGGATTGCAATGCCTATTAATATGAGGTCTATCAAGCCAGTTAGGAAGCCTGCTTTTGCCATAACATAAGGTATGCCTAAGACTCCTGCACCAATGATAAATCCTGTTAAGGTTGCTATTGCTGCCAGAAAATGTTTTGCCATTTTTGTTTTTATGTGATAGATATTATTTAAAGGTTTTTGAAATATGGCTTTAGTTTTGTAGTCTTACGAGAAACAAAGGAGCTCACTGGCGGTTTAATGGCAAGGACGCAACTAACACTTGAAATAGAAAGATAATAAGTGGGGACATTGGGATTTGAACCCAAATCCGAGGCTGACTTCAAGGGGAATTTTTTCATTGCCTTAAGGCTCATATTTCCATTTGCTGGAGGCCCCTATTCTAGCCAGGTTGAACTATGTCCCCTGTTAAGTTATAGAAGTTTCATCATTATTTAAAATTATTGTTTTATTCCCGATAAAAAAAGTCAATTAAAAAACAATCCAATGAAAATCAAAGATACTTGGAAATTGAAGATTTCCTGTATTTCCTGAAAATCAAAAGATTTTCAAGTTTTTGAGCAAAGCTCAAAAACAATAAAAAAACACCAATAGAAGAGTATTCAATGGTTAAATTTTATTAACTAAAAAATTAACAAAAAACAAAATTAAAAAATAATCTTATCGTTTATTTTTGTCTTTGATTTTTTTATTGAATCTTTTGGAAGCTCGATTATATATTTTGATTTTTTTCTTGGGCTGTAGAATGTAAAAGGCTTAAAGTTTTCTTTTATCTCTGCAACAATCTTATTTTTGTCGAGGAATAAGACCTCTATTGGGAAAAAAACAAAGAACATATGCAATGGGATGATCTTTTCTTTTTTGAAAATAAAGATTAGAGTTTTTGGTTTTGTCGAGAACATTAAGCCTAGAGTTTTGGAAAAAATATTTTTGCAGATTTTATATTTTTTTTCTAAAATTGTTTTTCTCGTCGTGTTTTTTATCATAAGCCATTTATTTTTGTTGAAGTATAAAAATATTTGTAAAATTTGTTTTTATTCTAAAAGAACAACAAAGTTTTAAATATGGATTCATATTCTTAAATCATATTTGGGGGAGGTAGTGATTACAGCAATCAAAAATATCATATTTTAGAAACATTTAAATATGATTAAAAAAATAATTTTTAAAATACATACATTACTGTATAATTTTATAAATCCAACATAAAATTAAAGAGAGGGGTAATCATGGAAAATAAAGAGGGTAGAGTAAATTATAAGTTTATTAGTTCTGGTTTGATTTTTACAATATTGATGGCGTTGTTGGTTATTGGGCTTGTTGAATTTACTGATTCAGTAGTCAGAGCACCTACTGATAATTATATCAATCTTTCACGTAGTATAAATTTCACATTTAATTCAACCTGGACAGCTGCGGGTGGAGAGATAGGTAATTGTAGTTTATGGACTGATTTTACTGGAACATGGGCAGAAACCGCAGTCAATAATAGTGCTAGTGCAAATATTATGAATGGCACAACTGGTATGAGCAATATAAATTATACTTTTACAGGTGATGCGACTTCAATGTCTTGGGCTATTGCATGTAGAAATGGTAGTAGTGGAGATGCACTAAACGTAACTTCTAGCGAAACATGGACATTGACAATTGATACACTTACTCCTAAAGTAAACCAAACAGATGCTTTTTTCTCAGGATTCAATACTTCCTCATTATTACCTTCAATAACTTTTTATCTTAATGATATTAATGGTAGCGGCATAAATTTAACAGCTACTGCTGGTGCTGAACAAGCTAACGAGACTTTGAATGTCACCATTTATAATTATGAGGCTGCAGGTGGTTCTGCTATAGCAGGAAACTTTACCCTTGCTAATTCAAGCTTTTTGAGTTGTACACCTACTGGCGGTGCTGTGACTGAAACTACATGTACTTTAGATTTAACTAATCTACCCTTAACAGATGGAAGTAAAAACATTTCAATTGCGGTTTCTGATAGGGCAGGACGGGTTAATCTTACTTCCTTTTTATTCACAGTTGATACCCTAGCTCCTGCTTTGACTCAGCTTAATATAACCAATGCTTCTCAGTTTGCTGGTGCTAATGTTATGGATGTTAGGAATGGAACTGGATGGATAATACAAGGTGCAACAATATACTTAACAACCAATTTAACAGATAATCTAACACAACCCCTTAATATTTCATTCCAATTCTTAAATGGGTCAACATGGCAAGTAGGGGATATACAGAAAACAGTGGATGCAAGTGATGGAGCATATTCTGCAGCAGAAGGTATGTGGGGTAATGCTTCCTATACAATTCCTACTGGACATAACATATTTGAGGGTAGAAATGTGTCATTTAGGGCAGTTTATAATGATACACTAGGTAATTCTAATACAAGTGAAACACTAATCGTACAGGTTAATGATACAACTAAGCCAACTGTAAGTATCAATGGTACTTTTGCAGTAAATGGTACTAATATAACTGATACAACCCCCCGTATAAGTTGGGCGGTAGTTGAAGGAAATCCGATGGCTAGTATAAATATCAGTGTTGATGGTACTGTGACCGATAGTGATGGAGTTGACGGTTGTGGAAAATCTGCATGGTATGATACTTCTATTGGAGATAAGAATGTAGAATTATTCAGGAATGGATCATTCCCAATTTCAGAAGCTGGTGCATGTAGTGGATTGACAAACGGCTCACATTATATAAGAGTAATTGCAATTGATGTATGGGGTAATTCAGAGACAGTATTCAATAACTTTACTGTACAAACAGGAACTCCTACTATAAGTTTAAGCAGCTTGGAAAATGGTTTATCCGCAGTAAACGGATCAAATGTAACTGTAGCAACAGGAATTAACTTTACTGCAGTCGGTGGCGCAACAACAAGCATATTGGAAACGTTTAGTTGGACATCAAGCTGTAATACTTCCACTCAGACTATTTCAGCTTCTGTTAGTGATTTTACTGCTGCTAATCTGAGCTTTATATACCCTTTCCAGAATATCACAAGTTGTGCAAATGGGGAGGCAAGTCGAACAGTAACTATAACTGTAGCCGATAGTGCAGGAAATTCAAAAACAGAGCAATATACATTTTTGGTTGATGGTGTGGGGCCATCATTAACAGTAACTTCCCCTACTGATGGTTCTAGTAGTGCTAATAATGTAAGTATAATCTTAACTGGGACAGATGGAACTCAAAAGCTTTCATCATTTGGATATTATTTAGATGCAGGCATATTATCTGGAACTTTTAATAGCTTAAATCTAAGTAGTAGTATAGGTGAAGCAGCTACTAGTACTACAAATACTTTTAGCCGTAACTTTACTGCAGGAAGGCATACGATCAAATTTACAGTTAATGATACTTTGGGCAATGTAGTGAATGGAACAGATTATACAATCACTGTTTTAGGTCCACTAGACTTTACAGCTTTAGGCTTTAATTCAACAGATGGTGCGAATACAACATTAGCGGCTTATAATATAAATATGTCTAGGGTTGTTTTATCTAATTCAAGTGGAGATGCGATGGGTGATAGTATAAGAACAGTTACAGACCAAACCTTGAATTTATTTATGGCTTTGAATGGTACTGCTAAGGGTGTAAATGTTACAATCTATTTCAATGCATCTGCAGCAAACTGGGATAGATATAACTTTTCAATTGTGCAGAATCATTCAACATCAATGGGGCACATAGAAAATAACTGGACAGCAACAATTCTTGACTATATTTATATCAATGATTCATTGTCCAATTTTATTCCAGCTGCTAGCTATTATGGAAAAGTAAGGATACCGATTAATGCAAGCAATGTTTCAGGCAGTAGCTACACTTTAGGAAATGTTTTTGAGATATGGTATTTTGCAGATGAAACTGATTTAACTACCAGGACTAATGACGTAGAAGAATGTGAGGCATCATTTATTCCTACTAATGATCTTACGCCATGTTGGAATAATACAAATGATTTGTTTGTTGAGGTGTTTGTGCCAAGTTTCAGCATAGTTGCTTTGGTTAATAGTTCTGGAAGTTCACCGAGCATAACAGTAAATACACCTAGTGGAAATCAAACTGTAAGTCATTTTATACCTAGTATAACTGTGAGTGCTGATGCAACGAAT
>JADHVE010000025.1 GCA_016784195.1 Candidatus Woesearchaeota archaeon
TCAAACAAACTGTATAAAATCAGAAATTGCTTTTTTCAGGTCTTTCTTTTCATATAAAACGTGATAAACCTGTTTCGTCAGGGGCATTGATATGTGGTTCTTAACGCTAAATTCATAAACTGCTTTGGTTGTTTTAATTCCTTCAGCAACCATGCCATGCATTTCTTCTTTTATCTCTTCAAGGGATTTTCCTTCTGCTACTTTTTCTCCAACAAACCTGTTTCTGCTGTGTTTGCTGGTGCATGTTGCAATTAAGTCTCCGACTCCCGCTAAGCCGTAGAAGGTCTTTCTTTTAGCTTTGAAGTGCCTTCCAAACGTATTCATCTCCACTAGGCCTAAGGTTATTATGCTTGCACGGGCGTTGTCTCCATAGCCTAAACCATCGCAAATTCCGGTAGCTATAGCGGTTATGTTCTTAATAGCGCCGCATATCTCAATGCCCATCATATCATCATGAGGGTAAACCTTAAAATAAGAAGTTGAGAATATTTCCTTAACTGTCTCTAAAATTTCCAGATTATCAGAAGCAACTACAGTAGCAGTAGGTATTTTTTTACTCACTTCTTCAGCATGGTTTGGCCCTGATAAGGATACAATTTTTACGTTTTTTAATTCCTCTCCTAAAACCTGAGACATAGTCTTATAAGTGCCTAATTCAATGCCTTTGGAAACGTTAACAATTATTGAATTTTCCTTGACAAACTCTGCGTATTTTCTTGTTGTTTCTCTTGTGAATTGCGCAGGCACTGCATTTACAATTAAATCTGCACCAGTTATTGTTTCTTTTATAGAATTATTTGCCTTTACTGTTTCAGGTATTTTTATGTCTTTTAAGTACTGAGAATTTTCCTTTTTGATGTTGATTTCGTCAACTAATCCTTTTTCCCTAACCCATAAATTGACATTATAGCCTTTGTCTCCGAGCAATACAGCTAGGGTAGTGCCCCAGCTGCCTGAGCCAATGACTGCTATTTTGTTAACCATGTATTTGAAGAATATGGCACTTTATTTAAAAGTTTTTAAATGTTATATTCTTGTCTGCTTAACTTGGCAATTTCCACCATTATCTTATTAGTCATTTCCCTTAATAATTTTTTAGTTGGTTTCTTGGAATAATATTCATCAAAATACATTGGTTTTCCTATATTCATAGTGGCTCTTTTAAATTTTGGGATGTACTTTCCTTTAGGCAGGATTTCAAAAGCTCCAACAATTCCCATGGGCAGAACAGGGACATGTGCTGCTAAAACAAGCCTTGCAATTCCAGTCTTTCCTTCTTGTAATTTTCCTGTTAAGGTTCTTGTGCCTTCAGGGTGTATTGCTATTATTTTGCCTTCTTTTAAGGCTTGTATTGCCCATTGCAGGGCTTTTTTTCCTCCTGCCTGCCGGTCAAGAGGGATGGCTCCAGAATACCTATGCCATGCTGCTTTTAATGGATTGCTGAAATGCTCTTTTTTAGCAAGAAAATGGACTTTTTTGTTTAGGTGAAGGACAATTGTACAAATAATAAAAGGATGATCGAGGTAGCTTTCATGGTTTGCTGCTATAATGAAATTTCTGCCTCGAGGTATGTTTTCCATTCCATTTACTTTTTTAAGGTAAAGGTTGAATACAGGCGCAATTGTTCTTTTTCCAATAGGATATACCATTTTTATTTGAAATTGTATTTCATACCAGTTAAGCTGGCTATTTTTTTCATTATTTTTGTAGTGATGGTTCTTAATAATTGTTTTGTTAATTTTTTATTGTAATATCTATCAAAATACATTGGCTTTCCAATATTAACATAGATCTCTTTTTTGAACCTAAAAATTTTCTTATGCGATGGCCATACTTCATAAGAGCCATTAATGCCTATAGGTATTACAGGCACTTGAGACCATAAAGCGAGCCTTGCTACTCCGGTTTTTCCTTTTTCAAGCCTGCCTGTTCTTGATCTGCCGCCTTCTGGAAAAATTCCAATAATCTTTTCTTCTTTAAGCGCTTTTAATGCTGATTTTAAAGCAACTTTTCCTTTTTTTCCTTTGTCTACAGGTATTGTCCCTGCTGCATTATGTATCTTATTTCCTACCCACGACTCAAACAGCTCTTTTTTCCCAAGATAGTGCACTTGTTTTTTGAAATATTTAATGAACATACAGGGTAAAATCATAGGGTCTAAATAACTGGAATGGTTGGAAGCTATGATAAAAGCCCCCTTTTCAGGTATGTTCTCTATTCCAGTTATATCCTTAACAAAATACAGGCTAGGGGCAGATACACCAAGGATTATTGAGTATAGCATATTAGATAATTTGCTGAGAGTTTTTAAAAAACTTTTGTTAATTAAGCTATGCCTTGTGCATCCAGAATTTCATCTATTTTTTTATTGCTCTGCCTTGACTTGTCTAAGAAGTGCTTTAGGTACCGGTCAAAAAAGATATTATTGCCCTTAACAGACAAGCCTATTCCAATGACCAGGTTGGAGTCCTTAAATTCTTTTTTTCTTATTGCTTCTCCAACAGAATAAAAAATTCTATTGTCAATCCGGTAGTCTGCTAAAATTCCTGCTGCTTTGCCTATTAACATTCCTAAGTCTATGATTCTGAATGTGCAATTGACATTCTTGTTATTTAGTTCTTTTATAAAATCTGAACAGTCTTCGCACCCACATAATCCGCAGTTGATGCCTTCAGGAATACCTGCCTTGATTCCAAGAGCAAAAACGCCGTCAGACTTTTCCAAAACTTCCCTATCCGAGTCTATGAACCACAGATATTTTTTTTCTTTTTTGTCCAGCTTTTCGTATTTTTTGTCTTTTAGAAACAGATTGGGGTTTATCTCCTGGGTGAATTTTTTTAATTCATTTTTTTTGATATGCTTGGTGCTTATCTGGCTTTTTTTGAGATTAGAACCTGCTATTTTTTTTTCTATAATATCAATTACTAGGTCAATTGTTTTTTTGTCTATATCCTCCAGATTATCGATTGTTTTTTCAGAAATTTCTTTTTTGACCTTTTTGCCTTTTATTTTTATATTGAAGGTTATGGGGGAATCTACTTTTTGGTTTTCTAAGTATTCTATAAGAACATCAAAGCCTAATTTTTCAGCTGTGTAGGAACTTGAGCCTATAGCTATTGCTAAATCTAAAATTTTAAATATGCAATTTACGTTTTTGCCTTGACTTAGGCATTTGATAAAGCCATTGCAGTCAATACAGCCGCATAATCCGCAATTTACTTTTGGAGGTTTTTTAGCGTTTATGCCTAAAATCAAGTTATTTTTTTCTGCTTTGATTGTTAAATCGTCAAAGCCTTTTGATTTTGGAGCAGTTCTTGCTGCAGTGGCCATAAAAGCCAATAAATTGTTTATATGCATATGCTAACAGAATTATTAATCCTATAAAAATGTTTTCTAAAAAGAAAAAAAGAAAAAATTAGATGTCTCTTAACCCGCCTTCTTCAACATAGAATGATGCCTCTCCTTCTGGGAGATTAGGAGAATCGACGAGCTTTGCTACTCTGCTGCCTTTCTTTCCCTTCCTCATGTAAATCCTAAAAGTTGATGCATGGGCTACTATATGGCCTCCGATTGCCTGAGTGGGATCTCCAAAGAAGACATCTGGCTTTGACATTACCTGGTTTGTTACATACACGCACAGATTATGTGAATCTGCTAATCTAAGTAAAGTATGCATGTGCCTGTTAAGTTTTTGCTGCCTCTCTGACAATGTTCCACGACCAATAAATTCTGCCCTAAAATGCGCTGTCAGTGAGTCTATTATAACTAACCTTATATTCAATTCTTTTTTTGTTATCAGCTCTTCAATTCTTTCTGCAAGAAGCATCTGGTGGTCTGAGTTATAAGCTCTAGCAACCATAATATTCTTTAAGGCTTTTTCAGGATCTAATCCTGCACCTTTTGCTACTTGTTGCAGCCTTTCCGGCCTGAATGTATTTTCTGTATCTACATATACCACAATAGGGTCTTTTTCTGTCTGCATATTTTGCGCATTAACGGCAAGTATATGCGCCATCTGAGTTTTTCCTCCTCCAAATTCTGAGTATATCTCTGTTATGGCCCCGGTTTCAAAGCCCCCTCCAAGCATCTTGTCAAAGTTAACGCTGCCAGTAGTTATTTTTACTACTTTTTTTCTTCTTTCTAGCAGCTCAACACCAGATTCAAAACCCATATCCAAAGCAGATCTTGCAGACTGTATCATCTTTCTGGCAATTGCTTCACTAACTCCAGCAGAATCTACAAGCTCTCCAGGGGATGCTACAGCTATGGACAGTAAAGTGTTGTATCCTGCTTCCTCCAGCTTTGCTGCTGTGGCAGCACCTACTCCTGGAAGGTCATTAACCTTTTTTTCTTTCTCTGATTTTTCAATCGATTTTTTTTCTGATTTTTCAATCATTTTTAATTCTTGTTTCATAGTAATTCACCTTCTTTTATATTTTTTGTTGTTTAAATTTAAAAAAAATAAAAAATTAAGCAACTGCTAATTGCTCTGAGTTCTCCTTAAGAACAATGTACTCATATGCCTTGTTCAAAACCAAAGATGCCTTGGGAAGGTCATTTATCCTTAAAGAATTCGTTGACTTCCAGACCCCTTCTTTGTCTTGGTATCTTCTTTGTAAAGACACAGTCCTGTATTCTACAAACTCGTTGCTTTTTTTATTTGTTCCCTGGTTTTTCCATACTGTAGCGTTTATTACTCCAGTACTAAACCTTTTTTCAGGCGTATTGCCTTCTATATTTTCCATATATTTCACCTCATTCCTATTCGGTTTTTATTTCAGACCCCCCTTCATTATGAGCTGCGAGGCTCCAGGGAGTGAGGCAAAGCATTTATTTTCAAAACGCTTCAAGGATGATAAAGCTTGCCTGGCTTATATATCTCACGCAAGAATGTCCAGTGCTCCAAAAACAGAATTTTTAGGTTTTAGGGCTTGTAAATCTAAAATTTTAAGAAATCTTGATGTCCAGTGCTATTCTAAGATATATTTTCCAAGCTATAGGTTAATTATCAGATAGATATCTATCACTAAAAACAATAAAGACAGAAAATAATCGAAGAATTTGCCTACTTTGAAAAAGCCGTAAAATCTTAATTTAAAAAAGGGCTTGAATATTCTTACTCCGGATTTTGTTAAGGAATCCAGAAATAGGTGTGATACGTAGCCAGTTAATACTGCTATACCTAAAATTTTTTCACTAATTATGTAGAGTAATAAGAACAAAGTTAGGGGGATGTAGATTGTATGGAAAAATCCTCGGTGGCGGAATATGAGATTTATTGGAAAAGATAAAAATCTGATTTTTCTGCTTATCTTGGATTTTTTTTCATCTATATCCGGAAAGATGGAGAAGAATAACAACAGGATTAAGAATAAAATTTGATTTTCTATATTTAATATTTTTATAAGAACTAAGCCAATAAATAAAGAGAAAACTAAATGTGTTTTAAACATCATTTTTAATTTTATTAAGTATCTATTATTTCTCTTTTTCTAACCTTTTGATCTCTTCTTCAGGATCTGGATTGGAATGGACTTCCTGGCTTATGAATTCAAGCCTGTCAAAGAATTTGTTTTTGTTTGTCCTTCCTACAATCTTAATAATGTTTCCCAGCAAATTATTTTTGATCTCATCGAATTTTTCAGGAGCATCCTTGTACTGCATTATCTGCTCGTTGTTCATTTCCAGTAGTTTTTCCATCTGGTTTCTGAAGAAAACGGTTCTGATGGTTTCAGTTCCATCATCTAAGACCAGATTAAAAACATAAGAATAATTTGGATTGATTTCTCCATGCTGTTGGCATGAAAATTGGTTTTCATTGTCTCCAGGTTTTACCCTTTTGCTGCATTCAGGGCATATTTCAAAAAACCTAGGGTCAAATGCCTGCACTACGGTTCCGAGCAATTCTATTTCAGTGTCATTTTCACTTAAATCTGTTATTTTTTTTCTTTTTGAGGAAAGTTCTTTAATGTCCTTTATTTCCACTCCGTCTGGATTGATTATCAAGCTGCTTTTTTCATTTAGATGGACTTCTTTTCTTCCTTGATTTTCCCGTACATAGCCCCCCCTAACCTTAACAGTATCATTTTGTTTTAGGTTTTTTAAATTGTCTGTTTGAGTGCCCCATAAGACAATCCTTATTGTTCCGGTTTCATCTCCAATAACCATAGAAGCTACTTTGCCTTCCCTTTCCCCTTTTTTAAATTCTCTTGTCTCAAAAATCTGCTGTATTTTGCCTGCTGTTTCTACATCCCTCATACCTGCAAGAACGTTTTTTATCTGCAGCTTGCCGGAGAAATCTTCAAAAAGTTTTATCCCTAATTCATTAGCGATTATATGGGCTGCCCCTTCCTTGCTTATCAAGCCGGATAGCTGCTTGGTTTTTTCATTTATTTTAGAATTAATATTTTCTTCAGTTAAGTCAGATTTTTCTTTTATTTTAGAGATTATATCCTCGAAAGGCAGTTTTATCATATTATTTTTAAGAGGTTTAGTTTTATTTATATAATTTTATGTTTTAGAATATGATTATTGAAAAGTTATCCCCCGGTATAATGTAATGTAGTCTCGATGCCTACTTCTTTTGGCTTAATGTTTTGTTTAGGATTCCCGTTTTTATCCATTGCAATAACCATAAAAAAGAAGGTTTCTTTGGAGTTTGGGATAATTTTTTTTGTGCTCGTGTAAATTCCATTGGAAGGGTTTGGCTTGAAAGAATCAAAGTAAAGCAATTCATTTAATGGCTTGTCAGGCAGGGTTTTTGCTAAATTATTTAGCTCATCTAGATTTGGGGTAGATTCTTTATGGTAGTATATTGTGTAGTTGACAAAATCATCTGCATCAGTTCCGTCAATGTTATTATAACTGGTTTTTAGGAGGTAGCTGAATGAGAATTGGTTGTAGGAAGGTAGATAATTAACTGAGGGCATAAGATCTTTTGAGCTTATTGTCAGGTCGTCTATGGATTTTTTATTTTTGATTATTGGCAGTTCCTGTTTTTCCTGGATGTTATCAATTTCGTTTCCGTTTTTATCAACAGAAGTTATGGAAAAATCATAATCAATATTATCCTCTACAGATAAAGCGTATATGTAAAATTCTTTGGATAAGGCATCTTTGAAAAGATATATTTTTTCTTTTTCCAAGATTATGCCTGTTTCTTCTCCTGTTGCGTATATGCAGCTTTTTTTATCAAAATCAAAATTGCAGTTATCCAGGATTAAAGAAGGGATTTTTATTTGTTTGATATTTTCTAGGGATAATGTTTTTTGATTAAATCCTTCTGTTTTTTTAATTTCAGTTAAAGACTTGTTTTCTTCAAATAAATTTAAACTTGATTTGGAATAATAGACATTATACTTGACCACATCCTCTGCTTTGCTTTTGTCCCATTTTAGCATAACAGATTTGTCATCGATTAGTTTGTCTTTTACGTTTATATCCCCTACAACTTGAGGGGGCAAGTCCTCTATGTATGCTGCAAATTTGATTACAGGATTTTTCAGTTCTGGTTTGTTTTTTATTTTGTCGAAAACGTAAAATTGCTTTTTCTTATTTGTAACGCAGAATTTATGAATATTTTTTTTGATGGTGCATTCTTTTAAATTTTCTAGTTCTTTTTCTTCTTTATTAGGGAATATTGCTTTGTTGTTTTCTAGCTTAATAAATTCCATTTCGTTTTGTTTTTTATCTTTGCTCCTATCGTTGAATTTGTATAGAATTATTTCATCGGGATATTTAATATCATACGAATCTCCAGTAAGTTCGATACGGAATTTCAATATTGCACTTTCTTTTTTCTTCTCTTGGTAGTCTATGCTGTACTCTATAGGATTCCAGTTTTTTATTTTGTTAGTTTTGATGTTGTATTTCAAATCAATTTGTGGTTCTTCTAGTTCAAGAGCTATGATGTTATTATTGATGTCCTGCTTTGATTTTATTTTATACCCTCCGGCTAGATTATATTGTTTGATTTCTTCTTCGGAATAATCTAAATCTAACCTGCAGATGCAGTTGTTGTCTTCAGAGTCAAAACAGCCTTGATAGAATTCTGCAAAATCATAGAAAACCTTTTCCGGACCTTTATCGCAGTTTAATTCCCATTCATAATCTGGCGTTGTTTTTTCTGTATTTTCCATGCATTTTTCTATTGTTGTTCCGTCTTTTGTGCATTTGGAAATTTCATTTAAACTTTTTATTATTTTATTGTAGTCTTCTAAATCATAATCAATATTTACTTTAAAGGAAGGTTTTATCGAGTAAGTTCCGTAGAAGTTTGTTTCTTTTTCGTTTTCATTGATTGCTGCTCCAGTTACAGCCGGATAATTATTAAAATAGAATATTCCGGTAGATATAACTAAGAGTAGAAATGCTGTTATTGCAATAATTTCTTTTTTGTGCATTTTAAACGTAACCGGATTCTGCTGGAAGTGTTTTTCCTAAAGCCGCCAAGGTCATATGATTTTATACCCCATTTTATCCCAATCAAAATTAGGCGAGGGGGTCCCATTTTCCAATTTTTGAAGATTCATAATGTCCAATAACTTGTCCACCATTTACATTTATTGAAGGCCATCTTTTTCGGAAATTTCAAATTGTTCTATTTCAGCACCCAGTTCTCCAATTGGAATTTCTAAATCTGAAATCGCATACCCGATTATTTCAAGTTGATTTTTTAGTTGTAGGTTGTAGTTATTGAGGGGGATATATACCTCAGGGTGATTTGGAAGGTATTCATCTAAATTTCCACTAAAAGCAGACTTAAAGTTTTCTTTGTAATCTGGAGAGCATTCATCTATTTTCTTTGTTTTAGTGTTCCATAGGCTGTATCCGAAATAGTCTCCACATTTCGGGCTTTCAAAACCTCCTTTTTGGGCTAAATCGTAGATTGTTTGTTGGACTGAGTATTTTGCTGATTGGTCTATGTAGAATAATGCTTGTTCGGCTTTGTTAGAGGCCTTGATTAAATAAAGAGCTTCCTGACCTATCTGGCTGAATTCTCTTCCAGAGGTGTAAGATATCGCCAGATAGGTAATTAAGCTCCCAAATAAGCCAAATATGAGCCCGTACATTAATACCTGTCCTGTTTTATTAAATTTCATTTTAAGCTAATATCTTAGTATAAAAAACCCATAAGTTTAGTCGGATAATCTTATTGGGGGTTGACGTGGGGGTGTCCACAGCTACGTTTATTATTTTGAATGCCCTGGTAGGAGGAGTAATTTCCCGTTCGAGAGGGGTAATTTCAATCTCTTCACCGCTTGGGAGATTCATTGTTAAATCCCATGAAAGCGTATCTTCCTCAAGCTCACTTCCAGAGAAGAACTGCCCTGTTTTTCTTTTTATTTCGTCAAGCAAAAGCTGATTTCTGGTAAGATAATATTCATTTATTGCGTCAGCTAAATTTTTACCTGTAGAGAAAGGGCTTCTCAAATAACCTACTAAAAGTTGTTGTGCCATTATTTTATCCTGCTCTTTATCGAATAATTCTATTTGTTCCCTTTCACTGCCTATTTTCAAAATCATGGTTATAAAAAATAAAAATACCAAAACTACAATTAACAGCATTAAAGGCAACCAGTCTTCCACTATTCCTTTTTTATTTAGCATTTTGTATTTCAATAAAAAGATCTCCCAGCCCTATTTTGTTATCCTTAAATACCAAAACTCTTTTTGAAATTACTCTTCTTGAGGCACCTTCCCAATTTCCGGTTTCAAAAACTTTCTCTTCATTATCTTGTTTAAGAGTCAGTCTAAAACCCAGAACATTTCTTTTTTCCGCAGGGTAGCACTTCCCTAAATCTTCGCTATCGAATTTATCAAAATCTAAAATCCCCTGATATGTTCGCAGGGTATCTTTATCAGTATATGCCAGACAATAAGGTGAATTTAAGAATCTCTGTAGATTAATATTCAATTCTAAATCTTGCGGCATGTTAGCTAAACTGGAATCTGTTGAAGAGAAAACATATAATAAAAGCAGGAACACAATAGGTGCTGCAAAACCAAATATTATGTAGAACATTACTTTTCTTGCTGAAATATCTTCTGCTTTTTTTTGTTTAAACAGTTTTAGGATTTTCATTTTTGTTTGTTGTACCTGTATCTGGAGTATGTTCGCTGGATAAAATTGTACCATTAATCTTGGATATGACTATCTGTTCAGGCTCTTTAAAATCTATAGCTGTAGCTTCGCCTAATCCGGTAAAATCGTATTCTCCCCTGCTTGGCTCTTCTTCATAATGTTCATATACTACAACCTTATCATCAAAAATATGAACAGAATAATTGTATAGCTCAGAATTTAGGATATAAGCGCTGCCTGGCACGCTGGCTAAGGCATTTATTTCCATAGCTAAATTTTTAGCTATATGCACTTTCTCATATACTGTCCCTTTAGCGTAGGCTGTACTGGCATTAATCAGTATCCAGCCTATAAAAAAAGCAGCTATAACTTCTATTAGAAACCATAAGTTTACTTCCCCTCTTTTTTTCATAACGCTTTAACTGGGATAGTTCTTTATATTCTTTTTGGTTAAATTTTGTAAAGAATGATTAGAAAATTTAAAAATTTTTATGGTGTGATGGTCGGTGCACCACACAAATTTTTTATGTTTTTATATTTCGCCATAACCCATAAATTCTGTAGTTATTTCTAGAATTATATGCCCCCCATCATTTTTTAATTTGAGGTCGTACGCCAGCAATAGGTTTCCATCACCATATTCCTCCATGTTTTTATTGTAAATTATTCCGCTTGTAAAGATTTGTTTGTTGTCTTTTTTCACAATCTCAGTATCCTTGTTCCAGTTTTCTGGTGTGTATGTTTTCACTAAATAAAAACCCGAGGGTTCTCCGCTAGCCTTATTGTGATAATAGATGTAATAAGAAATAGGCAAATTCAGATGGAATTCTCCGCATTCTTTATTGTTTTTTTCTTTGCATTCTTTATAAAAATCTGTAAACCTGTTAAATTCAGGTATAGCTTTTTCTTTATGTATCTCTTCTTTTATTCCAGGGGTGATGCATTTATTGCTATTACTAAAACAAACATTCACATAATCTTGGTATCTTTGAACATAAATGCTTCTTACCCCCTTTCCAATCTGGTCACCATATCCGCCAAAATATGGGCTAACTGGCCAGCCTTTATCCTCGGGCCACCTGGATATTATAAAACCATCTTCCCACCAATAAGTATATTTCCACAAGCCCGGATATGGTTGAGGCGCGTCAAAATCGGTAGGGGGCCTTATTTTCAAAAAATTGATTTTATCAAAAGAATTACAAATCATTTTATCTTCGTCTTTGCAGCTTATTTCACTTGTTAAATCACTTAAGCTTCCGCTTTTATATTCTAAACCGCCCCTGCATAAACAAACACAGGCTGAATCATAAGGGCAGCCCAGCAGGTGGACTGGTTTTTTAAATTTTATAGTTGTTATCTCATTACCTTGTGCATCTCTTTTTTTTACCAAAAAATTATCTGAATGTGCAGCAAATCCGATAATAGCAGTTTTGTCATCCATATACAAAGGCATACTTTCCATTACATCTACGGTTTCTATTGTATTAACTAATTTGGTATAAGACTCCATTGCCCGAGAACTAAATTTAAAAAACTGAGATGCCCATAAAACAGTCGGTATAAATATGATTAAAGCTAGAATGATATAAAACAAAAAAACAAGCATAACTATAGATTTCTTATTCATTTTTTATTATCTTGCATAATTTTGGGCAGTTTTTTTCTGTTTCGGCAGAAGGGGGGCTGCATTTCTTGTCTCTAGGCAAAACCTCCTGTATATCAGGATCGCAAGGGCATTTATCCATAATGCCATAGATGGTGTCTTCATCACAGTCTATTGTTGTTTCTTCTGTTTTTTGTCCTGCAAATAAAAGCTGAGGAATCCACATTCCAGTTATGGTATATAAAATAAAAAACAACAGTATCAACCCTAAGGCTGCTCCAATTATTTTGTTAATAGCTATATCTGTTCCTTTTTTATTTTTCATCTTATCACCTTAACTGCATTTTTTAAAATTGCCGCTAATCCAATAATTTAGGTTTGTGATTGCCCATTTTCCTTGGTTATTAACTAAATAGTAGGCCTCATCATTATAAACACCACCTAGGGGGGCTAAAGTTGTTGCTTGCCCTCCGTTAGGGGCTATCGAAAAACTTTCAGTAAAAGTTCCATAATTTTCAAAATAAATGTCAAAATTATATTTGCTGTCTAACCTAAGAAAAGGAAATTCTTTATTTAAAGATAATTCATCAACAAATTTTCCTAGTTTGTTTTCAGTAACATAAAGAGAAACTTTTTTAGATTTCTGGTCAAAAACAATATAAAAAGTACTGGGCATCTTATTAATATCGAATGAAAAAGGTTCTTTACAAATCTCAGAATAAATTTCATCTGTTTGAGATAAACTGAGAAATTCCTTGAATCTGAGGAATTCTTCTTTAGCTAACTTTATGGTATTTTCATCGGTTTCTATAGGGGGGCTAAATTCACTGCATTTTTTCATATTATTATAAATCTCATCAATATTGGGTATCATAACGAAACAAAATTTGTCCTTATCAATAACTAACAGATTATTATCTTTTATGTCTCCTTTATCTTCTATATGCAAGCCGTCAAACCCGAATACTTTATGTGTCTTTAATACAGCATTATCTAAAATTTCATATTTTACTCCGTCTTTAACATCATACTGGGTAATAACACAAGGCCATTTGTCTTCTATAGTTTCTCCTTTGATTCGTTTTTTGCCGTTAAAGAGCTGTACCAGGGTGTTTTCTTTAGATTTAGACAAGATTAATTCATAATTTCCAATATCTTCCGGGAATTCTTCATGTTGGGTTAAGCATATTTCGGCAGTTTTTAAATTAGAAATCTTCAATATCTTATAAAAAAATTTTTCAGCTTCTTCATCAATAGTGGTTACTGGCTTTTTTGTGTCTTCTTTTGGCATATCACTAAGAACTTTATCTGCTAAATGTTCTGCCCCTTTTGCCAAACCTCCAAAAAGGCCTTCATCTCCAAAATAAATGTTGCCTGCTATAACTAAGAAGATTAACAGAACTGTGATAGTTATGATCAACCCTACTTGTGATTTTTTATTCATTTTAAAAATAATTTGAAACAATTCTTACAATTTTATTTCCTAACCCGCTAATCCAAGCAAACATAAATAAAATTAAAAATATTAAAAGCACCCAACCGATCATCTCTCCAAAAGGCATGCCCCCCCCTTCTTCTCCTTTTTTATTTTTGAAAAATTTCATTTTGAGGCTATATCTTCTATTATATTACACTCTTTTTCAATGTTGGTTAGAGTTGTTAAATATATAGTGTTTGCATCTCTCTCCCATATTTTAGAGAGTAGTTCTGCTCCTCCCTCAAGAGTTATGGATGCTGCAGCTCCTGTTGCTGTTCCAGCAATTGATCCTGCAAACAAGGGAATTAATATCGTGCCTCCGGTCTGCACTACAAGATACCCGCTTACTAACACTCCAGTAGCCACGCCTAAGGTTTTAGCAACTGTTGTACAAACATCGCACTTCTCGGTAGGGGAGCCAAAACTTATAGCATATACTTCCTCTGAAGGTCTTATCCCCACATCAGCCATAGTATTTTCTCCATCTTCCTTAAACAAAAGCACCCTCACATTTCCCCCCCCTTCCTGAATATAATCTCCATAGCTCACAAGATTGTCTTCTTTAATAAAACAGGTTAATTTTTCAGGACATTTCCATTTATCGTATTTTTTGTATTTTTTATCATTAAAAGAATCTTCTTTGCAAAAACCCCCTTTATTCAAACAATCATAATTTGAATAACAACAGCCACCCTTATCCAGTTCTTTGCATATCTTGTTATCTTTTTCGTATTTCCAGTAATCTACAGGGCCTCGGCTATCAAATTTACAGTTATTTTCAGTGTCTGTGCAGAAGCCGTCTCCTATTTTGCACCTGTCTGTTTCTTCTATAATTTTATAAGGTGTGTTAAAAAGGTATTCAAAAAAATCTTTAGATGAAATCTCTTCTTTGAAATTCTTCGTTTTTTTTGTTGCTACAGTATAACAAACAAAACAATTTTTTTTATTGAAATTGCCTTCTTTAAAAGGATCTTCTATTTTGCCTTCTCCAAACTGCCACCAACACCTGGCCATAAGGTCTGCTATTTCTCCCATAACCTCTTCTTTGGTGCTTTGGGGGTCTTGAGGAACTTCTTTATCTAAAGTTTTGCATAACAAAGGAAATCTGGTTATCCCAAATTTATGCCCCAATACTTCTTGTTCAATGCGAGCTTGTTCCCTTAAAACGGCACTGCCCCTGCATATACTTTCTGATGATTTTGCTTCTGCCTTGCTTATAAAAGTAGGAACAATAAAAAAGATGAGTATAAAAGATGTAGATAGAATTAAGGTCATCACAATTGTTTCTTTAATCATGGCTTTTTTATTTTGGAACAAACATATCACCAAATTTAGTTATCATAAAAAATAATATAAATCCTATTGCTACGATTAATACTATTTTAAGTATGAACTTATAAGACAACCCTTCAGCTTTCTTTCCTGTAAAAAACTTCTTTTTCATAATTCTAAAACTATAACTTCTGGTATATAAATATTTGGATTAAAATTTTAGAAAATTATATTTTCAATAAAGAACGGAGGGATTTGGTTTTTGTGGAGAAATGAAAAAATAACTTTGTGGGTGTTGTCTGGGTTGGAAATCAAGAAAATTAAAAAAAGAAATTTTTAAGGATAGCAACAACAAAAAGTATTCACTTTATCTTCGCTCACAAATCCAGGTAATTTTTTTTCGTCATCACAACCCGCACTTTGCCTCCCTTCTTCATGCCCTAATGCTTTACAAGCCTGATCACAATTAGTTGCCCCTTTTACACCTTGGCCAAACAATCCAAATCTTCCGGTAAAAACAGCTACCAAAACAACCAGGACAATTAATGCTATTGCCGCTATTATAATGACATTAACGGACATTCCTTGTGCTTTTTTAGAGTTCATCTTTATGATTTACAACAAAATTGTCCAGGAGGTATATCGCTAGCGACTATTACTCTTTGTCCAGCAGGGCAGGTATCTAATAACTTACCTCCGTTTTCAGCAGAACCGCAAGCTTTTGTAGGATCTCCTGTTGATTTTACTCCTGCAGCGAACAATCCAAACCTTCCGGTAAAGACTGCTACCAAAACAACCAGAACTATTAAAGCGATTGCTGCTATTATAATAACATTAACAGACATTCCTTGAGCTTTTTTCATTTTAACACCTCTTAGTTAGTATGATATCAGATTTATTGATTAAGTTATATATAAACATTTTTATTTTTAGCTGCAGATATCTAATCTAGTGTATAGTGTGTTTACTGTTGTGGGTATTGGATATATTTTGCTTTTTTTCTCTCCAGGGCATCCAGTGGTTAGATCTGCAGTGCCTAGGTTTATGATTGGATTCTGATTTGGAATATAAACCAAAAAATGGTATTTTAAATTCCATTCTTTTAAAGTTTTGCTGAATACATATCCAGCAGCAGTTTCCACATAAGCACAGCTTAATTGGTTGTTATCACACAAGATTTCTGTTTGAGCACAACTTTGAAGTAATTCTGTGATGGACATATCTGAGCAGTCTTTGGAGTTGGATTTTAGAAATGTATTAAGCATATTAGAGGCTAATTGCGTCTGGGTGAATTCTGCCCTGAATTTTGGAGGCTCGCGGTTCATGACAAACTTGACAACAAATAACATTCCAAGTATTACTAAGACAATGACAATTGCCAAACCCATTATCTCCATCTGCGATTTTTTAAAGTTTTTTTTGTTTGATATTCTCATTTTTATTTTGTATATACTTCTACTTCCATTATTCCGAATGAATACTTCTTTTTCTCGCTAGAGTTTTTTATTAATATTGGAATGTTAGAGATTATCTTATCTACATAATCTCCTTCAGCTAAAGAGTAATCATAAAGAACCCAATTGTTGTCTCCAGGATATATTTCTGTAATAGAAATTTTGCTGAAGCCTAATCTATCGCTGTAATAAAGCTTGTTCTGAGACATTATGCCTCCTGAACCTGTAATTGTATCTCCTGCAGCGGCTTTTAACTTTAAAAGATCTATGCAGTCGTTTGTTACGATATTTTCCTCGCTGCACTGCAGTTCAGGAAAAAACATTGCCCTTTGAGCGATTTCAATGGATTCTAACTGCTTGAATTTTTCTGCTTC
>JADHVE010000026.1 GCA_016784195.1 Candidatus Woesearchaeota archaeon
CTGCCTGCATCTGTTATTAAAGAAGCTGTTAAACCATTGTCTTTTGCCTGCTGGAAATATTTGATTAATTCTTTTTCATCCTCCACTTTTAGAACAATCTTTGCCATCCCTTCATTTTTCCATTTTTTAATAATTTTATCATCCGATTTTAAGACTGATTCAACTGATGCATGAGAAGCCTGAGCTGCCAATTTACCTTTTGGAAGATTTAAATCAGTTCTGATGAGAATTACCTGCTTATATGATGTTTTTCCCAAAAAAGATTTAATTATTTTTTTTATCATTGTTTTTACCATTAAGAACCTTTATACATGGACAATTATTTGAGTATTTGTTAATCCCTTTCTTTGAATTCTCTTTTATTTTAACATAAAAAATTGACAGTTTAAATGAAATCAACCTTTGAAAAAACATTACTCGCCTTTTAACAACTAATTGTGAACTGTGTATGTACTATTAGATTTTTGATTAGTGGCTTATTCTTTATTGTTGTTTAAATAATTATTGATTTTAAACTCAAAAAAAGAGATAATTTAAACAGAAAATTTAAGAAAAAAAAAGGATTACTTCTCATACTGCCCTTTAACTTTGCACTCCTCAGAATTCAGAATTTTGTTGTAAAGCCTGGCATATTCCAAATCAAATTTATTCTTTTTAAAGAACAATTTGTAGGCGATATAAATACCAATCAATACATAAATCCCAATCCATACTGATTCATTCATAATTTTACTAAAGTAAATCAAATATTTAAATCTTTGCTTTTGCCGTTAAAAAAACAAAAAATATAAATATTAATCTTATTTATTATTATACACCCAATCAGTTGATTCTAGGTAAAAAGCCCAAAAAGGGATTTAGTTATACAGAACCATCTAAAAAAACCGTAAACTTTAAATATGATAGCATAACTCTCAGTAAAATGGGTGAAAATCTTTCTTTAGTCAAATCACTATAATTTTGGATTTTGTTTTACTAAAGAGGGATAACTCTGCCCTATATATAAACAAGCCCTGGTGGTGTAGCCTGGCTCAGCCGAAAAAGTTGCAGGAACTATCATGAAGCCCTGTCGAGCTTGGCATAGAACGGCTTCGACCCGGGTTCAAAAATATGGCGCTCTGTAAATTGGAAAAACCGATTTAACGCCATTTGAAAGTCCCGGCCAGGGCGTTTTTCAAAAACGCCAAGCCTTGGAATTTAATATCCCTGGGCCGGTAGCTCAGCCTGGTACTTGGCGAGGATTTTTCCGAGCCTCGCAGGCAGGAAAGAGCACCTGACTTTTATTTCAAAGCAGGGCTTTTAGTCAAAAGCTTTGCTTTAGAAGTGATCAGGTGGTCGCGAGTTCGAAACAAAATGCTAAAAGCATTTTAGCCTGAAAGTCTCGTCCGGCCCACTTTAATAATCATAAAAAATGAAGAAACAATTTAAAACTGACAAACACAGTTTAATACCCAAGCACTTAAAATTAAACGAGAAGGAGAAACAAAAAATACTCGAGCAGTACAATATTTCTCTTAACGGGTTGCCAAGAATACCAAAGACAGACGCAGCAATCGTTTCACTAAATGCAAAACCAGGAGATTTAATAAAAATAATCAGGAAAAGCCCAACTGCAAATGAATCTGTTTTTTACAGGGTTGTTGTAAATGTATAAATACTCAAAACTTTTAATCCAGAAATATTTTGAAGAGCATAGTTTAGTTAATTCTGATATCGGTAGCTTTGACCATTTTATAGATGAGGAGCTGAAAAAGATTATTGAGGAAAACAAGGAGGTTGTGCCAACAATCATACCTCATAACATTGATGATTTTAGGATTAAGCTGGATAAGATCTGGCTTACAAAGCCTGAAATCACAGAAGCAGACGGTGCAAAAAGGGTAATTTACCCGATTGAAGCCAGGCTAAGAAAAATTACTTATTCTTCCCCTTGTTTTATTGAAGTCTCAGCTCATATCAACGGCGTACAGAGAGAAACATTAACAACCCAGATTGGAAACATACCAATAATGCTGAAAAGCAAGTGGTGCCATCTGAACAAGTGTACTAGAGAAGAGCTCATTCAGCATGGCGAAGACCCGGACGAACCAGGGGGTTATTTCATCATAAACGGAACAGAGAAAGTGCTCATAACTGTAGAGGATTTGGCTTCTAACAAATTGCTGGTAGAAAAAAATTCTACAGGTCCAAGTAAACTAACTGGTAAGTTATTTTCTGAATACGGCTCATTTAAAATTCCGCATACCTTGGAAAGGATGAAGGACGGCATATTTTATTTAACATTCACTAGAGTAAAAAGAATTCCGGTTATTATTGTCCTAAAAGCATTAGGGCTGCTAAAAGACGAAGAGTTGACCAAGATAATCTCTTCTGAAAAGCAATATGATGAAGTCTTAATCAACCTTGTGGAATTTGCAAGCGTAAAAACAGAAGAAGAAGCATTGGATTACATGGCCAAAAAAGTAGGCATAACTCAGGCAAAAGAAGTGAGAATAGAGCGTATGAGAGAAATACTTGATAAGTATCTGCTGCCTCACTTGGGAATTAACAAAGAAGACAGGATTTTTAAGGCTTATAACTTATGCAAGATAATGAAAAAATATATCAAAGTAGGCAATGAAGAGCTTGATTTGGATGATAAAGACCATTATAAAAATAAAAGGTTAAAATTATCCGGAGATTTATTAGCAGATCTTCTAAGGCTTAACTTGAAGGTTCTGATTGGGGATTTGTTGTACAATTTCCAGAGAATTGTAAAACGAGGAAAATTTCCATCTATCAAAGTTATCATAAGAGACAAATTACTAACCCAGAGAATTTATTCTGCAATGGCAACTGGCTCATGGGTAGGTGGAAGAAAAGGAATCTCCCAGAGAATACAAAGATTAAACCATCTTGAAACTTTATCACATTTACAGAGGGTTGTAAGCCCGTTATCCGCATCACAGGAGAATTTTGCAGCCCGCGAACTGCATGCAACTCACCTGGGAAGATTATGTCCGATAGAGACACCGGAAGGAACAAATATAGGCTTGAGAAAAAATCTTTCTTTGCTTTGTTCAATTTCAGACAATTCAGACGAAGATGAAATCTTAAAGCATCTAAAAAATCTTGATTTAAAGGTTATAAGGTAAAAATGGGAGAAGTATATCTTAACAGCAAATTTTTAGGGACAGTTGAAAATTGTGAAGAATTCACAAGTAGAATACGAGAAGATAGAAGAAAAGGCAGCATAACATCTAATTTGAATGTTTTTTATTATGAAAAAGCAGATGAAGTACATATTGAATCCTCAAAGGGCCGTGCCCGAAGGCCATTAATTATAGTCAGGGAATGCCGGTCAATGTTAACAGAAAGGCACCTCAAACAACTTGAAAAAAACGAAATCTCCTGGTCGGATTTATTAAATCAGGGCGTAATAGAATACCTCGATGCAGCAGAGGAAGAAAATGCTTTAGTTGCATTTTTTGAGAAAGATTTAACAATAGAACATACTCATTTGGAAATAACTCCTTTGAGTATGCTTGGCTTATGCTCATCTTTAGTTCCTTACTCTAATTTCAACCAGTCAACAAGGCTGAATGCTGGCTCTAAAAACCAGAAACAGGCCCTTGGCTTGTATGCTTCTAATTTTGCGGTTAGAATGGACATGGATGTTAATATACTCCATACTCCTCAAAAACCAATTGTTCAGACAATTATGCACGATATCTCAAATTATAAAATGCATCCTGCCGGTCAGAATATGGTTGTTGCAATAATGAGCTATAAGGGCTATAATATGGAGGATGCTATCGTTTTAAATCAAGGCTCTATCGAGCGCGGAATGGGCCGTTCCACTTATTACAGGCCGAGCATAGCAGAAGAGCTGAGGTATTCAGGGGGTTTAGTTGATGAAGTTTCAATACCTGATAAGGATGTTAAAGGCTATAAGACAGAAAAAGATTACAGGTTTTTAGAGGAGGACGGAATTATTTACCCTGAAGCCACGGTTAAGGAGGGGGACGTGATAATTGGAAAAACATCTCCTCCACGTTTCTTAAGCTCATTAGAGGAATATGATTTAGCAGCAGGAACAAGGCGTGAAAGTTCTGTAACTGTAAAGCACGGAGAAAAAGGAGTTGTTGATTTTATCTTAATAACCGAAAACGAGGAAGGCAACAAGCTTATCCAGGCCCGTATAAGGGACGAGAGAATTCCGGAGACAGGGGACAAATTTACTTCAAGGCACGGTCAGAAAGGTATTGTTGGCTTGATAGTGCCCGAGTCGGATATACCCTTTAGTGCATCAGGCATCAAGCCAGACTTGATTTTTTCTCCTCATGGTATTCCTTCAAGAATGACAATAAGCCACTTAATTGAGCTGTTAGCAGGGAAAGTAGGGGCTTTGTCAGGAAGATACATAAATGGAACAACCTTTGATGCAGAGCCAGAGGAAAAATTAAGAAAAGAGCTGCTAAGCTTAGGCTTTCGCGAAAACGGCGTTGAAACTTTATATAACGGAGAGACAGGAGAGCAGATGCAGGCAAAAATTTTCATCGGTAATATGTATTACCTAAAATTAAAGCACCTTGTAGCAAACAAATTACATTCACGTGCCCGAGGCCCAATACAATTATTAACTAGGCAGCCAACAGAAGGGCGTGCAAAAGAAGGGGGCTTAAGATTAGGGGAAATGGAAAAAGACACTTTTGTAGCGCATGGCGCATCCTTGTTGTTAAAGGAAAGGTTTGATTCAGACAAGACAATTGTTCCAGTTTGTGAAAATTGTGGAATAATAGCCATAAAGGATGAATTCAAAAACAAATCATACTGCCCTGTATGCGGAGAAAACGTCGAGGTAACAGATATAGAAATAAGTTACGCATTCAAATTAATACTTGACGAATTCAAGTCATTATGCATTTATCCCAAACTGCAGTTAGAAAGCAAATACTGATTAGTTAAAACCAAGGTTAAAAATTCAAAGCTTTTGAGCAAAACTCAAAAACAATAAAAATCATCAATAAAAAACCCTTAGGGCACAAACATTAGTGCAGTTAGTTGTGCACAGGGTTTTGTTAAATTATTAAAATTTAAACATTCAAAAAACAAAAAAAATTCAAATAATTATAAATGTGGAATATAAACTAATGATTAAAAATTTAAGGGTATAAAAACAGAATGGCAAAAGAAACAAAAGACAAAGAAAAAGCTAAAGAGAGCAAAGCAGAAGAAAAGCTTGAGGAAGTTAAAGAAGAAACTGAAGAGAAAAAAGCAGAAGAAACACAGAAAGAAGAAGCAGCAGAAGAAAAAAAAGAAAAAGAGCCAGAAAAAGAAACAAAAGAAGAAAAACCTGGAACAGCAGCAGAAGAAACACAGAAAGAAGAAGCAGCAGAAGAAAAAACAGAAAAGACTAAACCAGAAAAGATGGAGCTTCAGGAACAATACATCTACAAACAGGTAAATAGCATTGTTTTCTCAGTTTTACCTCCAAAGACCATAAAAGACATGGCTTCTGCTAAGATAGTAACCCCGGAACTTTATGATAAGGAAGGTTACCCTGTAGATGGCGGCTTAATGGATATACGTTTAGGTGTTATAGATCCTGGTCTAAGGTGCAAAACATGCGGCTCAAAATTAAAAGAGTGCATTGGCCATTTTGGGTATATTGAATTGGCAAGGCCTGTAATGCATATAAAATTCATTGCCTTACTATTAAACCTGCTTAAGTCAACATGCCGTGATTGCAGCAGAATTTTAATACCTCAAAATAAAATAGAAAAATATAAAGAGATTTTAGATGCAGCAGAGAAAGAAAAAGGCTTGGAAGAGAGAAGAAACAAAATAAAAGAGATTATCACAAACTTAAAGACAATCAACAAATGCCCCCATTGTAAGGCAAGGCAGCAAAAAATAACCATAGAAAAGCCAACAACACTTTTTGAGAATGAAAAAAGAATAACCCCTATAGAAATAAGGACCAGGCTTGAAAAAATGCCTGATGAGGACTGTGAATTATTCGGTATTATCCCTCCTCACGCACGGCCTGAGTGGATGGTGCTAACCATTCTGCCAATACCTCCTGTAACTATGAGGCCGTCTATCACGCTTGAATCCGGTGAAAGAAGTGAGGATGATTTAACGCACAAGATGGGCGATATTGTAAGAATAAACCAGAGACTGTTTGAAAACATCAATGCAGGAGCGCCTGAAATCATTGTAGAGGATTTATGGGACCTTCTTCAATATCATATAACCACATTCTTTGATAATGCTGTTGCACAATTGCCCCCTGCAAGGCATCGTTCCGGACAGCCATTAAAAACCCTGACAGAAAGGATAAAAAGCAAAGAAGGGCGTATCAGGCATAACCTGGCTGGAAAAAGAACTAATTTTTGTGCACGTACAGTCATAAGTCCAGATCCTATGTTAAAATTAAATGAAGTAGGCGTACCTATGGTAATAGCATTAAAACTGACTGTTCCTGAAAGAGTTAATGAATGGAATTTGGCTTATTTAAAGAAGTTTGTTGAAAATGGTTCTGACAAATATCCTGGTGCAAACTATATAATCAGGCCTGATGGAAAGAAGAAAAAAATAACTGATGAAACAAAAGAAGCTACACTGGAAGAAATACAGCCTGGTTATATCATAGAGAGGCATTTGATGGACGGCGATAGGGCTATATTTAACAGGCAGCCAAGCCTGCATAGGATGTCTATGATGTGCCATAAGGTTAAGGTATTACCTGGAAAAACATTAAGGCTTAATCCTGCAGTATGCCACCCTTATAATGCAGATTTTGACGGAGATGAAATGAATCTGCACATTCCTCAAACAGAGGAAGGAAGAGCAGAAGCAGAAATTCTGTTAGAAGTCCAGAATCAGCTTATTTCATTAAGGTATGGCTTAAGCATTATAGGATGCGTTCAGGACGGCATATCTGGAAATTACCTATTGACAAAGGAACTTGTATTAAGCAGGCAGGAAGCAATTGACTTATTATCCTCAGTAGGCATAGAAGACTTTTCAAAACTACCTAAAAAAGAAAAAATACATGGAAAAGAAATATTCTCAGTCTTAATCCCTGATGACTTTAATTTTACAGGAAAAACAAGAAGTGGTGAGGAAGTTGTAATCAAAGACGGCAAACTGATAAGCGGTCATATGGACAGAAACAACTTAGGAGAAGGCTCAGGATTGTTGTTAAGGAACATACATAAAAAATATGGCAAGCACGCAACAATAGAAATATTAGGCAACATTTTTAGATTGGGCATATTTGTTCTGTTTAAGCATGGCTTTACAACAGCAGTTTCAGATACAGACCTGCCTGAGGGAATAAGGATTAAGATTAACGAGACTTTGGAAAATGCAAAAAAAGAAGTTGTAAGTCTTATCGGGCTTTATTATGATAACAAGCTTGAAACATTCCCTGGAAAGACATTAAGGGAAACCTTAGAGTTGAGAATCCTGGAAGTACTCAATAAAGCAAGAAACGAGACAGGCAAGATTGTAGCAAATGAAGCGGATAAAAGCTCCCATACAATGATAATGGCAGACAGCGGTGCAAGGGGCAATTTATTAAACCTAGCGCAAATGGCAGCCTGCGTCGGCCAGCAGGCCATGGGAGGAAAAAGGGTAGAAAAAGGCTTTACTGGAAGAACACTCTCGTCTTTTAAAAAAGGAGATTTAAGCCCTGAAGCGCATGGCTTTATCAGTAATGGCTTTAAAACCGGCTTGACACCTTATGAATTTTTCTTTGGAGCAATCACTGGAAGAGACAGCTTGATGGACACTGCATTAAGAACCCCTAAGTCAGGTTACCTATATCGTAGACTGACAAATGCAATGCAAGATTTAAAAGTCGAGTATGACCATACTGTCAGAGATGCTGCGCAGAAAATCATCCAGTTTGATTACGGAGAAGATGGCGTAGATGTTTCAAAGTCAGAAAACGGAATTATAAATATCAAGAGAATCATAAAAACAATAGGAGTATAAAATGAGCATTTATAACGAATATAAAACTAAACTTACCCCAAAAATAATTGAGGACATTCAAGATTATTTGAAGGATAAAAAAGTAAATGATGCTAAACTAAGAAAAATACTGGATAAGGTAGTGGAAGAATATGAACAAGCAAGAGTTCATGCAGGTGAATCCGTAGGTGTGATTGCAGCAGAGTCTATTGGGGAGCCAGGGACTCAGATGACGCTTAACACATTCCACTTTGCAGGAGTCGCAGAAATGAATGTTACTTTAGGCCTGCCAAGAATAATCGAGATTCTGGATGGAAGAAAAAAAATAAAGACGCCAATGATGGAGATTTACCTGAAAAAGCCATACTCTGCAGGAAAAAATGTTAAAGAGATTGCCTTATCCATAAAAGAGACAAAATTAGAGGAAATCTCCACTGAATTTTCAATAAACCTTGTAGAGTCAGCAATAACTGTAGCATTAGATAAGATAAAAATAAAAGAACTCAGAATTACACTTGCCCAGATTGTAACTGTAGTTTCAAAACAACTAAAGGGCTTCTCAGTCAAGGCATCAAAAGACGGCAGTTCAATAATCCTGAAATCCCGCTCACAAGAAGAAAGCTTAAACGAAGTTTACAAAGCAAAGGAAAAAATAAAAGATACCCATATAACTGGAGTAAAAGGAATCTCGCAAGTATTGCCTGTAAAGAGAGAAGAAGAATTTGTGATAATAACTGCAGGCTCTAACCTAACAGATATTTTACAGTTAGCGGAAGTTGACAATTTCAGGACAACTACTAATGATATCTTTGAAATCCAGGAAATATTGGGAATAGAAGCAGCAAGGCAGGCAATTGTTGATGAAGTTTTCAAAGTTATAGAAAACCAGGGCCTTAATGTGGATGTGAGGCATATAATGCTTGTAGCAGACACTATGTGCGTCTCAGGATTTACAAAAGGAATAACCCGGTTCGGAGTAGTTTCAGAAAAAGCATCTGTTCTGGCTAGAGCAAGCTTCGAAACACCAATAAAGCACATAATAAGTGCAGCTTTAATCGGAGAAGTAGACAAGCTTGACTCTGTTGTAGAGAATGTCATGCTTAACCAGCCGGTTCCTATAGGCACAGGCCTGCCAGGTTTGGTAACAAAAATAAAAAAGAAAGAAGAAAAATAAACTAATAATAAAATGGCTAAAAAAACTATAACCACAACAGAATTAAAGAAATTGTTAAAGGAAAACAACCCAGTCATAGGTACAGACAAAACCATTAAAAGCCTTAAGCGGGGAAAAATCAGCAAAGTCATTATTACTTCAAACTGCCCTGAAAAAGTTCAGGAAGATATCGAGCATTATTCCGGCCTTGCAAAAGCAGAAGTCTTAAAAACAAAATACCCTAATGATGAGTTAGGTGTTATATGCAAAAAGCCGTTTGCTATTTCTGTTTTATCTATACTAAAAGGTACACCAAAGTGACAAGGATAAAATATGATGCAGATCTCATGAACATTATCCGATTATTTGAAAATATGACTGGAGCTAAACTAAAGGATTGCATTTCAAATGAAAGGATTGTTTTTATTGTTGAGGAAAATGAGATTGGCAGGGCAATAGGCAAACATGGAGTTAATATAAAAAGGCTTGAAAACATGCTAAAGAAAAAAATAAAGGTTATTGAATTCAGCCAGAATGTCCTACAATTCATAAAAAACCTCCTCTATCCGCTGCAGGTTTTGAATATCGAAAACAACGATAACATCATTACAATAACTGGACCAGACACAAAAACAAAAGGCCTCATCATAGGCAGAAACAAGCAAAACTTAAACAATCTGATATCTGCAGTTAAAAGATATTTTGATGTTGGAGATATAAGGGTTGTTTAATTTCTAACAAAACATTTAAAAATAGACTTAAAATACTAGTATATAACAAAATGGGCAAAAAATCTCGCGGATTAGGAGCAGGAAAAAAGCTGGAACGCAGAAGGCATAAAAGCAGATGGAAGGACAAGTATTATACTAGAAAGACTCTTAGGCTTAAGCAGAAATCAGATCCTCTTGGAAAATCTTCACAGGCAAAAGGAATCATTCTAGAAAAAGTCCAGTTAGAGGCTAAGCAGCCAAACTCTGCTATGCGTAAATGCGTCCGTGTACAGTTAGTTAAAAACGGCAAGCAAATAACTGCCTTTTGCCCGGGAAACGAAGCAACTAAGTTAATGGACGAGCACGATGAAGTTTTAGTTGAATGCATAGGTGGCTCAATGGGAAAATCAAAAGGCGACATTCCAGGTGTTAGGTGGCAGGTAATCAAAGTAAATGACCAAAGTTTAGATGCTTTATTAAAAGGTAAAATAGAAAAAGCAAGAAAATAAAAAATCAATAATAAAAAATAAAATTAAAAATGACTGAAATTAAAGCGTTTAACCGGTGGGGCACATCAGACATTAAGATAGATGATCCTGGATTAAAAGATTACATTACATTAGAGCCGAAAATAGCCCCCAGGACAGGAGCAAGATACGCCGGCAACAGGTTTCATAAAAGCAAGGTATTTATTGTTGAGAGATTAATGAACAAGATAATGATCCCAGGCCATAAATCAAGAAAACACTTCAAATCAAGCAAACATATAACCGGCAAAGCATCAAAAGCCTCAAATATAATCGAAAAGGTCTTCAGGGTTATTGAGAGCAAAACAAAGGAAAATCCGATAAAGATTTTTGTTAAAGCTCTGGAGAACGCTGCCCAAAGGGAAGAAATCATCACAATCGAATACGGCGGAGCCCGTTACCCTAAAGCAGTTGAATGCGCACCTCAAAGAAGGGTTGATCTGGTTTTGAGGCATATGACTCAGGGAGCTTACCACAAGTCTTTCAATTCTAAAAAGCAGATTGAGCAATGTTTAGCAGAAGAGATTATGAACGCCTACAATCTAAGCTCAACCTCACACGCAATTTCAAAAAAGCTTGAAGTTGAAAGACAGGCTGATGCTAGCAGATAAGATCTATTTTCTGATAATCTTTTTTTAAGAATGTTTTTTGATTAATTTTTCTGTTAGTCTAGTTAAGTTTTACATAACTTACTCTTTTTATTTTGAAAAGATAAAATCTCTTTCCATACAAAGTGTGGAAAAATTTTGTCCGAAAAGTTTGCCCGTGAGCAGTTACATTTATAGAATTCTTTATTATCTGAGATAATATGGATGTAAAAAAAGCAATAGAAGAAAGAAGGAGCATAAGAAAATATGAAAATAGAGAAATCCCTGATGATTTACTGAGGGGGGTAATTGACTCAGCAAGATTGGCTCCTTCTGGAAATAATACTCAACCTTCAACATACTATGTAGTAAGAGATGAAGAAACAAAATCTAAATTAAGAGAAAATAAAGTATTTTCACAAGATTTTGTTTATAACGCTCCAGCAATAATAGTATGTTGTACAGACCCTACGGCATACGAAAAGCACGTTAAGGGTTGGGATTCACCTAATGAAGATCGTGCAATCAGGGATTTATCAATAGCTTCTTCTTTCTTAGTATTAAGAGCAACAGAACTTGGCTTAGGAACTTGTTATGTTGGTTGGCTTAAAGGAGAAAAAATAAAAGAGATTCTTGGAATTCCAAAAGAGAATTTAGTCCCGTATGTGATAACCCTAGGTTATCCTGCTGAGAATCCAAAACCAACATTAAGAAAAAGCATAGATGAAGTTCTGTTGTAGGCTCACGGGCAAATTGGATATCACGTCGTCTTCGCTGTTATACGTTTTTTCTACAAGAAAAAAAGCCGAAGGCTCAGTTCAAAAACTGTCTTTAATCTTCAATGCAAAATCTTTTGCTTTTGATAAATCTTTTTCATTTGGTCTTTTTTTATTTAATCCACCAAAGAAATATTTTATAAAACTATAATTTATAAAACCCTTACAAATAAATTCATCAATAATGTCAAACCTTTTAGAAATAAGTTCTTGTCTTAATGGTTCATGCATTTTTTTATAACAAATAGATGCGGTAGAAAAAATAAACGCTTTTTTATTCTTCTGAACTTCAAGATTTTCAACTAATTTAAACTGACTGATATGATGTTTTCCATTATATATCCCTGATCCGAAACCTATCACATCATATTTATTAATATCAGCGGGCTTAACTTCAGAAGGTTTTTTTATATCTGCGTTTAATTGTCCTGCAATAACTTTTGCAACTTTCATAGTGTTGCCATGATGAATTGATTGACAAATTATGAGTACATTTATTTTTCGCATATTTATAATTATTATTAGTTAGATTTTAAATCTTCCTAAAAGACAGTTTTTGAATTGCGTATAACCTTGCGATAATCGCTGTTATATTCTTCCGATAGGAACGAGGGATAACTGCAAGTGGTTTTTTGCGTAGCAAAAAAATCCTGAAGAGTTGTGTTTAAGTTCCAATCAATTACTGCGAAGCAGACTAAATGTCCGAAGGACTGGGGAGAGTTCCTTAGATAAAAAAGTTAAATTAATTTATTACTTCAAAATAAATTGAAGTTATAATAATATTTATATATAAAACCTATTCTTGATAGTACATGAAGAACAAGATCATATTATCAATTATGGGTATATGTATATTAGGATTAATAATCTTTAGTTTCTTAAAAATTACAGAATGTAATTCTTCATTAGGTGATTGCGATATAGAATGTAATGAAGGTCAAAAAGAAGTTTCCGAAGCCACTATGAATTCGCTTCCAGATGGATATACTTTAGATACATATACTATTGAAAAAGTAACTGGTGAGACTTGTAAACAAAATTCAGATTGTGAAACACCTATGGATTATCTTGTGCAATCAAGATGTCCTTTTACTTCACTTTGCTTAGAAAACAAATGTACAGTAGTTTGTCCTGATGTAAAAACTATTGAATTTCAGGGTGAAATAACCCAGATTCAAACAGAGATGGATGGTTCAATCTTAACTGTTGAAGATGGTGATGATGTTTACGAAGTTTTAGTGAGCATACCTAATCTGGGAGAAGAATATGTATCACATATAAAAAATATTGAAGTTGGCAAGTATATTCAAGTTATCGGAAATCCATTAAAAATAATGGATTCAGAGAGAATAATTGCATCCCAGATATATGTTGAAGGAACTTTTACTGGAGAACATCCTTGTAATCTTGAACCTGACGCAGGAAGTTGTGAAGCAGCAATGCCAAGATATTATTTTGATAAAGAAGAAGGAAAATGCAAACAATTCTTATGGGGCGGTTGTGATGGTGTTGTTCCTTTTGATCTGTTAGAAGTTTGCAAAAGCACTTGTGAAAGAAGTATTCCAGAAAAACCAGCACTTACTAAGGAATTATGCGAGAATGATGGAGGAAGAGTTGTTAATACTATAAATGATGATTGTGATGAAGATGAGATAAATATCGGAGAGATTGAAGGAGAAATTGATTGCAATTGTATTTGTTGTATGATTACAGGAGGACGTTCAACAAATGAAAAATGAATTTTTTAGAATTGTTTAAAAAAAATAAATTCGATGTTAGTCTAATTTATTACTCTTTATTAGTTACCTTACTAGCAAGTATAATGGTTTTTCTGGATTATAAACGAATTCTTATTTTTTCAGAAAACATAAACATATTGTTTCCATACTCGATCATATTCTATCCTTTTATCGGAATTATTGCTGAACTATTTTTCCATATGATTCCTATATACATATTGCTAAAACTTTTCAAGAAATCAAAAATAAACTATTTTATTATTTTTATTGTTTCATTAATTGAACCATTGTTTCAAATAATTTTTGGATTAGGCAATAACTCCCCATTAATGATTATGTACTTAGGTTTTCACATTTTCATTTTCAGCACGATACAACTCATAGCCTACAAAAGAACAGGTTTTTGGTCAATGTATATGTTAAGAATAATTTACTATGTCTTTTGGCACATAATTTGGGGCCATTATAGATTACAAATAATATTTTAGAGAAAGATTTATTAAATATTGGATTAATTATAATTAAAATGATTGATAAAAATAAAAAATATCCTAAAGGACACTTCATGGGATATGGTTTGGCAATTGGAATCCCATTAGGCATGCCAATTGGGCTGGCATTAGGAGATATTGCATTTGGTCCTGCAATAGGTATGATGATTGGTTTTTTAATGGGTCTTGGATTTGAAAAAAAATATGAAAAAGAAGGTAAAATTAGACCAAGGACAAAAAATGAAAAAAAGATACAAAAAAGAAATGCAATTGCAGTTTTGATTGGATTTGTCATTCTTGCATTGACTTTAATTGCAATAAAATTATTTTAAAATGAAATTAAGAAAAAACTGGATGCTTGGATTTTTGGGTATTATGAGTTTGATGGCTATACCACAATATTCAGTTGCAGGATGGATGGGATTATCCTGGGCTTTATGGATTGTATGGTTCATCTATTTCATACCGATAAAAAAGTAAACAAGTTTTCGAGCTTAGCGAGTATATGTGTCCGAAGGACTGGAACTCTCCCCTTTTGTTTCTTTTTCTAAAAGAAAAGAGAACTTAAACACAATTGAATATAACATCCTGTTAGTTTCGTTTTCGGTTACGAAGTTCCGAAAAACTGCGTCCGCAGAGTCGAATGGAGGTGAAACCGATGACTCTTAATCTTTCTGAGTCAAATATACTGTAAAATGAAAAAAAAAGAAACATTTAAATAATACTTAGCTTTAACTTAAGTAAAATGGGTAAGCCATCAAAAGAAGAAATGGTTTTGGAGCTCTTCTTAAACGAGCCTGCAAAGCACTGGCATTTCAATCAGATAGTGGAAACTGCCAAAATCAGCGAACCCAGTACAAATAAATGGCTCAAAAGATTGATTAAAGAGAACCTCATCAAGAGAGTAAAACCCCGAGGTAAAATGCCTTATTTCATAGCAAATTTCAGGCATGAAAATTACCGCAGTAAGAAAAAGATATATGCATTGGAAAAGATGTATGAATCAGGGTTATTGACAAAGCTGCAACAACTAAATAATGCAAAAGCTGTTGTGATTTTTGGCAGCTTTGCCCGCTCAGATTGGAATAGCCAGAGCGATGTTGATATTTTTGTTTTGGGTAATCCAGAAGATTTACGGTTTGGTATTTTATGGAGTGGATTGGGCTTTCAGGGAAAAGCAAGAGAGCTTCAAGTGCACAGCTTCAAATCAGTTGAAGAAACAAGAAACATACATTCTGGACTAATGAAGAATGTAGTAAAGGGATATTTTATTAAGGGAAATATATTTGATATTGCCAAGGTGGAAGCATGAGTAAATTAAAGAATTTAGATGAAGTCTACAACCAGTGCGTTGCAGAAGGAAACCTGCAAGAGCCGGAGGAGATTGACATAGAGAAAGTAAAATCCTTGCTTGATAATGCAGAGCTTGACTTAAAATCAATAAAAGATATTACAACTATCCTTGAGAAAAACAAGAATTTTGGCAAAATCTGGAGCGACAGGTACGAGATTATCAGACAATTGGTGCAGGGCATTCTGCTCCTTGAAAAAGTCAGCTCAAACAATCATCAGTGCCTCTATGCCCGCAGTTGTGTAAAGCACCCTGAATGGGAAATAGATTGGGAGACTATTGAAACAATGAGGCTTCTCAGAAATGGAGTGCATTATGAAGGCAGGCCTGTTAATGCAGAAACATGGAAACAGTACAAGTTAAAGTTTGAAATCTACACAAACACATTCAATAAAATACTTAAAGAAAAGCTTAAGGAAATCACGTCTTGTTAGGTTCATATTATTTATTTAGGATTATAATCTCTAATAAGAATTCCACCCTCTGTTACAGCCGCGTTTCCCAAGGCTCTGTTTTCCATTATTTTTATTCCTTTCAGGTCTAATTGGCTGAAAACGCTGTTGTTGTAAACATATAATGGTACGAGTATACTTTCTGTATCTACAGGGGGATCCGCTCTTGCGCCCAAAGAACCCTGAAATAATTCAGCTAAGGAAACTCCAGGTATCCATGATGAAGGAATTCCAGTTCCCATTTGTATTGATGCTGAATGTATTTCCTCTCCAGGGTATGGAGCAGTATTATTATCTGAACCAAATTCACCGTGATAACCAGTAGGTCCAGCACTATCACTCCAGAATGTTCGGATA
>JADHVE010000027.1 GCA_016784195.1 Candidatus Woesearchaeota archaeon
TATTCCTCTGCTTTTAATTGCACGGTAGTCTGGAAAAGTTTCATCATCCATTCCCATCAGAAAAACAATATCATATTCCTGACCTTTCATCGTATGTACGGTGCTAAGAGTAATGCCATTCTTTTGAGCCAAAGGATGCGTTTTGCCAAGAGCCATTGAATTCTTAAATTGTTGTAGTGATTTCTTATCAGTTCGTATGGCATACTCGTACCAATGTCCTAACAATTCTTCAATATCATTTAAAATCATCATTTCTTCATTATAGTTTTCAATATAGCTATTTTCCCTTATAGATTTTGAAAAATTATTAAGTAGTAATATTAAGTTGCTCCCATCATTACTGAAATCAATTACGGTATTTAACACTTCTTTATATGCCTCTTTATCAACGCACATTGAAAGTTCCTTTAAGTTTTTAGCTTCTGCATTGTTGGATAATTCAAGAAGTCTGTACCAATGCAGAGTGTCTTCTGGATTTAGCTTTACCCGAAGAGCCATATCAAAAATTTTCATTAATTTTGACTCAAACTGAACAGCTCCTGGTGTTATTTTATAGTAGTATGACAACCCTTTTTTAACAAAAAAATCAGTTAAAGGTTTGAACACATATTTATTTCGACCAAGAATGGCTATTTTTTCATATGTAATATTCCCCTCAATATCATCATGTTTAGCAAGCTTGATAAGTTCGGCAATTTTTCCTACTATCCATTTAGCTTCGCACTCTTCATTATCCATTTCGTGTATTTCAAAAATACCTTTTCTTACGGTATTAACAATATTGCATGCGTCAGGAATAATTCTTTCGGCAGCCTGTAATACACTTATTGATGATCGATAATTCTCTTTCAATTCAATAATCTTAGGTTGGAAATCTTCAACAAACATTTCTGTCATATACTCAGATGATGAACCATTAAAAGCGAATATTGATTGATTTGGATCACCAACCATCATAACATTCCGATGCTCTCCAATTGTTATTGAACGTAATAGTTGATATTGCGCATAGTTCAAGTCTTGCGCTTCATCTATACAGATATATTGATAAGTTCTTCTATACAATGCGGCAATCTTCGGATTCTGAATAAAAAGATTATAGGTCAACAAAATAAGGTCGTCAAAGTCTATCGCATTCTGTGAATTTAAAATATCCTGATATGTTGTATAAAGCAATACAAGGTCCTCGTCTTCACTTTCTGCCAAAAGTTGATCTTCAGACAAAAGTTTTCGTTTTACTTCAGAAATATAATTTAAAGTTCTGTAACAAAGCTCTTTTTGTCGTTTAGTATCTAATTTCTCATAGCTTTGCTGGTATGAAGGTGTTTGCTGAATTGCCTGTTCAACTAATGTAAGTCTATCGGATTCTTATTCAAAAATATGAGGAATGTGTGCAAAACCAGTTGTTTGCCCATGGTTTTCCAGCACTTGTTGACATAAACCGTGAAAAGTACCAACAAACAGTCGATTTTTAATGCCATCAAGATTTCCAATCCTTTCTTTCATTTCCTCACCGGCCTTATTGGTAAATGTAATTGCAAGGATTTTCCGTTTTGTTGTATTAATAAGTTTTTTTATTCTTTCGGTAAGAACTCTCGTTTTACCACTCCCGGCACTTGCTTTTACAAGGATTGCACCCCTTTCGAAAGAGACAATTTCTTGTTGTATTGGAGATAAATTTATTTTACTCATCGATCTCCCCCCCCTTTAATAAGGCTGCCTACTTTTACAAACAATTCAACTACTTTGGGTGGTAATGGTTTATTACTTTCGATTATAGTTTCAGCTATTACTGGCCCGTATTGCGTTTTTAAATTGTTTATGATTATACATAGTTTTGTATCATTATAAGAGGCAATTTCCTCTTGCTTAGTATCCGCATGTTGTGAACTCTTGCATTTTGGGATTTCCATCTTGATAATTGATTTTCGAATTTCTTCTTTATATCCGTCAGAAATCAATTGTTCTTCATAATTATTGTAATCAGTCAAAAAAATGATTGCATCATTTTCTGATTTACTGGAACTCAAATCTGAAAACTGCTTTTTGACGCTGATTTTTGTATCTTGTTCCGCATCGCTAAATATTAACCACGGAATTTTTAAGCCCTCTGCAACTCGTAAAAATGGCAAATAGTTCCCATACCCACCTACACCCACAAAATCTATTCCTAGCTCAACAGGGTTTTTATCAAAATATTTTTCAGCAAAAATAGGCAATCCTTGTTCTTCTGTGTCTCCCTCAAAGAAAACAATTGCTTTGGAGAAGAAGATTTCCCCTCTGGTATTAACAACCTGTCTATTTATTTTCCGAATCTCTTCGGGTAATAATTCTTCAGTATTAATCGCGCCACATGCTACAGATACCTTATCATAATAAAAGTTTCTAATTTGAGATAATTTAGCAGATGCGGCAATATAAGGAGAATGTGTGGATATAATTTTCTGACCTTTAACGCCTTCTATTTGACTGTAAAGCTTTTTCTGTGCATTGGGGTGCAAATGTGCTTCCGGCTCCTCTATTGCTAGTATAGGGAAAAAAAGTGTCTGTCCATTTTCTGCATTTTTATCCAATAGATTTATAAATGACTTTAAAGTAAGCAAGGATGACCAACTTCGTGTTCCCATGCCATGATATTCCATTGAAAAACTGTCCTTATTGTCACTGTAGTGAATAGATAACCCTTTATTTAAATCTCTTATTTTTTTAGTAAATGGAGTTATCTCTACGCCCTCGCTTGATGTATCCATTGCTGAATCCAACTCTTTAAGGATTGTTTTAATATTTGAGAGTATATCGCTACTATTAACCGCATGTTCGTTTAGCTCTTTTATCTGTTTCTCAATTTTTGTCACATCTTCATTAGAATATTCAATTTTTGAAAGCATTTTCCCGAGGTATGAATTTCTCACTTTCATATCTTCGATGATATCTCTTTGTGCATCCATGTAGAAAAATTTCACCTCATCATAATTAAAAACTTTTTCGATACCATTTCCAGTTTGATACCAACACACATGCATATCGTTTTCAAAAGGTGGCCAATCCGGCAAAATATATTGTTTTGATTTATAAGTAGCGTTGATTTTATCATAAGTCAAAATCGTGCGTAGTGGGACAAATGATTTATCTTCCGTGTCAATTGTTATTTTTTCTTCTGTGAAAAGAACTTCCCAGTCCTCATCAAAATCATTACATATTTGTCCTTCATTGCCTACTGGAACTATTTTTACATCAACAATAATTCTATCTGCGCTATTGCTGCCAGAAATATAAAAATCATCCTGTGTTATAAACTGTCTGTTACCCAAAGCAATTTGCATGGCTTTCAAGAATGACGTTTTGCCGGAATTGTTAATTCCCGTTAAAACAGTCACGGGTTCAAGATCGACTTCAATGTTTTGTAAACCTCGGAATCCTGATACTCTAATTGTTTTAATTAAAATACTCATAATTTCCCCCCTAAAACCTGATTCTAACTTCACCACTTACAAAATGGACAATGGGCCAAGACTGCCGATAGCATATCTACTAAACAATTGTTGATTAAAATAATATCAGCTAAGCCGTAAGCATTCTTGATCAGTTTTCGTTTTAAAGATGCTAGTGACTGAGTTCACCTGCATTTTATAGCAAAACGGAAAAAAGGCAGGTGGAACGATTCGTCCCGTGCTGTTTACTGCATAACTTTTTCTCTCAAATCCTGATAGGTTGTAATAACATCATATTTAATATCTGCATGCCCCAAGGCATCAAAATGTTTTTTTGCATAATTTATTTTCCTCTTTTCAATCTCTTTTAACTGCAAACTCTCCATGCTACCCTTTGTTTCTGCAATAAAATAGATATATTTAACATCAGTAGTATCAAATACAATTGCCCAGTCGGGATTATAATTTCCGACAGGTGTAGGTATTTTAAAATCATTTGGTAATTTAGCATAAACTAATATTTCGCCACTCTCCAAATCAGTTGCAAAAGCACGTTCTGTGTCTGAGTCTGTTTTTAAATAGTCATAAATATGTCTTTTTACTTTTATAATATTCTTACTTAAAGAGCCTTGAAAGTTATTTATTGTAAATATATCATCGCTATAGGTTTTATCTGTTTTAGAATAAATGATGTTGTTTATTAAAGTGGCCGCTTTTTCACTGTTGATTATCTTTGAAACTTCTTTGATAAAGCTTTCAGGGTTTACCCTGAAATTATGAAAAGTATTCGCTCGTAGTTTCTGTAAGATTTTAACGATTGTTTTCCTGGTAAGCCTTGTCTCCTTTGCTATTTCTGCCACCAGATCATACTTCACTGCACCTAACAAAGAATCGGTTTTTTCTGTTATATTCTTATGCTTGACCATACTGTTACCGGATTTCAAACTCGCTTCATCTATTGTATCTTTTTGCTCTCCTGCGGTAATATTTACTATTACTTTCTTAACGATCAAGTTATTGTCTATTGCACTAACACTTTTCCCAATTAACTCATCACTATCAAAATCCACTTCATAAACTGTCTTGACCTTTATCTTCTTCCATAAATCCTGAAACTCTTTTTTTGCAAAATTATCATTTGGCTTAAGTGGGTCTTCATGGATATTATCTGCTTTCTCATTACTGCTCGCTTTAAAGTTTGCCGTTGAATAAATATTTTGCATCAGTTCGCATACACTCTCTTTGAAATCGGCAAGTTCCGTTGGCACTTCTACCTTATTGTGTTCTATGTCCTCGATCAGTTTGTCTGTAATCTTGTATTCACTATCGACATACGCTTTTTCCCTAAATTTAAATATCAAATCCATTGCAGATTGATTGTCAAAAATAAATTTATCACCTTTGCTGTTTTTGAGAACCCTGCTCACTAAAATATCCGTTGTTAGTTTTGTCGGTCTGTCTGACAAAGATTCAACGATCTCTCTCTGTAAATCCTTAGCAAAACTGTCATAAGATTCACTTGCCACAACCGTCAATGTGTTAAAGTGGAAGAATTCATTATCCAGGACAGCGGTATCCATTCTTTCACCATTACTGTTTACACAAATTCTTAACCCTCGCCCAATCTCTTGTCTTTTGCCCATGATTGATTGACTGTGTTTAAGTGTACATATCTGAAATACGTTGGGATTGTCCCAACCTTCACGCAGAGCTGAGTGAGAGAAAATAAAACGTGTTGGCTCATCGAAACTTAACAGCCTTTCCTTGTTTTTCATGATTAAGTCATACGCACTGACATCATCACTGCCAGATTCGTTTCGCATTTCCTTAGAGTCAACAAACCTCCCCTTTTTATCTATAGAGAAATATCCTTTATGAATGTCTTTAACAGAGTGGTTGTTTATGTAGTTATTATAATTTTCATCAAAGAGTGTTTGTTGCTGAGTAGCTTTTTGATATTCTTCTTCAAAAAGCTCAGCATATTCGCCATTTGTTTGATTGCTATTTTCATCATAAACCCTGTACTTTAAAACTTCATCGATAAAAAAGAGTGATAAGACTTTAATCCCTTGTTTATACATTAGTCTCTCTTTGTCGAGATGAGACTTAATCGTTTCCCTGATTTGTATTCGTCTGACATGCTTTGCATCAACTTCACCAATACTTTGCCCTACATATATTTCAATACCATTTGTAAAAGAGACTTTATTCGTTAACCCGTTGATTTCTTTAACAATAAAACCTTTATACTGCTTTAATTCATTTGAAATACTATAAAGATCGTCTTTTTCTTCTATTTTCCTAATGACTTTATTGATACCTGTCTTTTGCTTAATTTCCAGCTCTATATTCGCTGTTGGGAAGTGTTTCGCACTAATATTTATTTTGTCTAAAAAGAGGTAACTGTTTGTTCCGCTATTACCAACAACTTCTATCCCTTTAACATTTATCTTCTTCACCAGTTTCTGGTTATAGGCATCAATGGCATCGAGTCTGTAAATTTTATTATAATCTTTCTTATGCGTTGCAGAATAACGCAAAATAAAGAGCGGATTAAATTCATGTAAAAGTGATTCAGCCTTTTCACCAAAGCGTTGCGGTTCGTCAATTATTAAAACCGGCCTTGCTCTTTTTACAATATCGATAGGTTTTTCTGACTGAATTGCATCCAGTTTTTGGAAAATCTTCCGAGACTCTTTACTCTTTGTAGCAAACGCCTGATAATTCATAATAATCACTTCAATATTTGAAGTATTGGCAAAACTTTTTATATTAACAATGTTCGATTTGTTTTGTGTGTTATAGATAGAGAAACGAATCCTTTTGCCATAGAGTTCCTGGAAATGGTCTGCGGTAATATCGAGTGACTTGTGAACACCCTCACGAATAGCAACCGATGGCACCATAATTATAAACTTACTCCATCCGTAAAGTTTGTTGAGTTCATACATGGTTTTGGTATAGACATAGGTCTTCCCTGTACCTGTTTCCATCTCAATCGTAAAGTTTAATCCTGCAAGTTTGCTGCTTGTTTTTAAACCCTGTTCTTTTTGTATCTCTTGAACATTTTTTAATATTTCTTCTTCTGAAAGTTTCAGTTTTTTATTGGAAAATATCTCTTCTATTTCAATCTCTTTTCCATACGCTCCTTTTCCAAATACACCCTTATCAACTGTTTTCCTGCCAACGGTCTCTTTCCGGTAGCCTTTACTCTGGCCTTCGAAACACTTCACGACAGCCATTGTGGCATCTGCCTGGTATTGTTGTTGTTTAAATATCAGTTTCATTTCTTTAAATCCGATTTTGCCACGAAAGACACGAAAAGTTCACGAAAGCTTTTTTTGAGTTTATCACTGCTGATTCTTTTTATCTAACAACGTTCTTATCACTTTATCGAAATCAGAATCAATCTTTTGAATTTTATTAAAAGAATCATATTCTGAAAAAGCTTTTTGTTCAGCATCTTTATGAGATATAGCGCCTTTGCCTTCCAGGATTTTATATTCGTTGAATTCCAAAAACTTATTAACTGTTTCTGCGAGCATTTCCATCGTTAAGGCTGTTCTGTTTTCGATTAATCTTTCAATGTAATCAAAATATCCCGAGACTGTTCTTTCGAGTTTCTTGATATCCTCTTCTTTCAAATAATTTTTGGCAATTATTGCGTCCGATTTAAGAATTCTTCCTTTGGGCGCATTTTTCCATGTTGACAGGCCCATAAATGGCTGATTTCTGTCGGCTTTAGCATGAATTATTTCTGCGGCAGTTTGCCCGGTGATTGCAAAATGAAATTTATTTTGAACCATTGCATAAAAAGTTTTGGTAATGTCAGATTTTGGATCATAATCGATACTGCATTCAGCAAAAATATCAGTTATCTGTTGATAAATCCGTCGTTCGCTGGCGCGGATGGAGCGAACTCTTTCCAGAAGTTCCTTGAAATAATCTTTTCCAAAAAACCTGCCGTTTTTGAGCCTTTCATCGTCCATTGCAAAACCCTTGATGATGTACTCTTTCAGGATTTTGGTAGCCCAAATACGGAATTGTGTAGCCTGCCTGGAATTCACCCTGTATCCAACTGATAAAATAGCGTCGAGATTATAGAGATTGACACCTCTTTTGACATCCCGGCCACCCTCATTTTGAACTATTGGGAAATTCCTAATAGTTGAATTTTCCTCTAATTCTTCTGTCTTATAAAGATTTTTAAGATGCTCGTTGATGGTAGAGATATCTACCCCAAAGAGCTCGGCCATTCGCTTTTGCGTAAGCCAGACTGTTTCATTATGGAAAACTATCTCAACCTTTACATCGCCATTTGGAGCCGTGTAGAGCAAAAATTCCGTTAATTCGTCTTTTATAGTCAACTTATTCTCTTTTTTTTTCATAATTATATCACCGAAATAACCGTTTCAGGGGAGAGGCGTTTAAAACGCTCTTCCACATTTATTCTATCTTTATCATCGGTAAAACCGGCGTCTTTAAATACCACTTTGAACGGTTTAAGCCCAGCGATTTCATCGACTATTTCAAAGTTGATGTTATTGTCAAAACAGGCGACAAGGGCGTTGGTTTGCACGATAAAAACGGTGTTACCGAGAATATCTTTTTTCTCAATGGGTAGATTTAGTTCTAATCCGAGGTCGAGGATTACCTGAGTTAGCAAGTCATCAGGGGTTCTATCTTCTTTGATGTTGTTTTCTAAAAAAGATAGTTGCTGCCCTTGTTGAAGTTTTTCCGGGTGATAATAGACATCTTTCATGTTAGTTAAATCTGTTTTGTAAACTCTAAATCCTATATCAAGCTTAGCGGCGTCAATAGGTTTTTCACCTAATTTTAATTGTTTATTCTTTTCTTTCAGTTCTTCTTTTATCTTTTTTCCTGCCCGGCGAATCCTATCTTTACCTATTTCGGCTATTGTTTTGTAGCCTGCTTTATAGGCTTCTGATTTTTCATCTGTCTGTTCTGGAAGTTGTACCATGATGAATTTGCGCTTGCCGCCGTCTTCGGCATTGAGTTGCATTGCTGCGTGGGCTGTGGTGGCGGATCCGGAGAAGAAGTCGAGAATTATATCGTTGGACGACGTAGTAATTTGCTGAAGTCTCTTAATTAATAATGACGGTTTAGGATAATCGAAAAGTGCACCAAGTAGTAACAAATCAGATAACTCACCCTTCGCCATTGATGTGTCACCTGCAAATTTTCTATCAAAAATAGTGATTGGAACAAGACCATCTTGAACTTCAGATAAATATCTCTTAACCATTGGGTATGAATCACCTTCGCCCCAAATAACTTCATTTTTAGCTACTCGTTCTTTCCAAGTAGATTCACTGTAAACCCAATATCTGTCTTGCGGTCTTTTTAGTTTAACTCCGTTTGGTTTTTCAATTATATAATCTGCTGAGTAATAATTATGGGCAGTTATTGGATCTGGTTTCCACGGCCCCTTAGGATCATTATCAGAATTTTTATAAGCATCAGTGTTATCTCTAGGGATTAAATGCCTATCCCAATTTATTTTATCCTTTGCATATGTAATGATATGATCATGGCTAATTGAAAAATATTTTGATGAATTTTTCCTTGTATGTACCTTTTCCCAAATAATATTCGCAACAAAATTCTCCTCGCCAAATATCTCATCACAAATCTTCCGTAGATTATGCACTTCATTATCATCTATACTAATAAAAACAACCCCATCATCTTTCAGCAAATCTCGTGCAACCACAAGTCTTTCATACATCATACTCAGCCAATCGGAATGGAATCTGCCGTTGGAATCTGTATTTTTAAAGAGTTTGCCTCCTTCTTCATCAACCGCCCCAATCTCTTCTTCGTATTCTTCTTTACTGATTTTAAAGTTATCTTTATAGATAAAATCGTTACCCGTATTATAAGGTGGATCAATGTATATCATCTTGATTTTGCCAAGATAAGACTCTTGCAAAATCTTTAAGACTTCAAAATTATCACCTTCAATATAGACATTTTCTGTATTGTCAAAATCAACACTCTCTTCTCTGCACGGTCTTAGTGTTTTGTTTATGGGTGTATTTGCCTTTAAGAGTGATGCCTTTTTACCCGGCCAGTCAAGACGGTATCGCTCATCTTCATCATCTACCAGCACATCGGACAGGTTCTGCTTTAACAGGTCGAAATCAATAGCTCTTTTACTGTTACCTGCTTCATCCCTTGTTTCAGTCATCACGTTAGGAAAGAGTTTTGCAATCTGCTCAATGTTTTTATCAATTAAATTTGGTGTCTGCATTTTTAGTTTGTCCATCAGGCAATGTTCTCCTTTATAGTTTGTAATTGTGCCTGTTTTTCTAATAAGGATTTATTCAAATCAACTTTTCTATTAAATTGCTGTTCTTTTCTAATTTTATTATCCAGAGTTTCAATTTCTTTTTCTAATTGTTTTATCTTGTTGTCAGTATCAATGATCGTATCAAAGTCACCTTTGTTTTTAGCTTCATTCGTAATAAATGCTTTAATCAGTTTTTGATATACTTTTTCTAAATCAATACCCAAAAAGTCAAAATCCAGCGATTGATTCCACTCAGAAAAATAGTAATTATGGGTAGTAGTTTTTTCTTTTAAGGTAATACCATAAGCAGTATTGTCTTTATAAACAAACTGATATAAAATTTGATAGGGAATCGCCTTATCAATCACTTTTAAAACATTCTTTGGGATAGTTTGCTCTTTTAGCTCTATTTCAAATATCTGTATTTCTGTTACGTTATCGGTTTTGCTTATTCCAACCGTATCTTCGGCAAGTTTGTATTTCCAGGTTATTCTTTGGATTTTACTGATAAACTCATTTTGCAGTTTTGAGCTTAAAGAGGCTTTTTCATAAAACTTTGTTTTGGGGATAAATTTATTAACAAAAGCGTTTTTGGGCAGTCTTAAAATCCCTCTTTTATCCATGATTATTTCACCACCACAAATGCGAGCAACTCAAAATCTTCCAGACCTTTAATGTTATTTATAAGAGCGGTTGTACCACCTGAAGAAAACAGGCTGTCAACGTCTCTTTCATCTTTTACATTTAAAATAGATTCTATTGAGCTGTTAAGTAATGCGGAGTAACTCTCCATTTTCTTTCCGTCCTCTGTAACACGATTAAAGACTTCATAGACTTCTCTTATTGGCTTGTCATTCCCTTTTGATATAACACGTATTATGTCGAGTGTATTTTTGACATTTAGATGATTGGAAAGTATCTCTCCATTTTCCTGAATATAGACCAGGTAAAAAGGGTGAAGCTGATTGGTGTTATCGATATTAATGTCGCTATTAATGTTTTTTAATACAAAAATCACGCCTTCATTGATACCTTTTTCAATCTCTTTTTTGCAAACAGAGTGTATGCCATTAGGTACACTTTCTAAACTGCCATTTTCATTGATATAATTCACCAAATCCATGCGAAAGTCATTTAGTCCTAAATCGGTTATCGACACACCCGAACCCATCTCTTCAATATCAACCACCTCTTCCTGTAGTTTTTCCAACTGTTTTTTTCTGAAAAGCAAATCTGATGATTTGTTTGTTAATACATTGTCTTCCCCAGTCGCAGTAACATCTACCATAAACATTTTACTTTCAACCCTGTTTTTCAGGTTGATGTAATCATCAAGCGAAAGTTGCGGCCAGAAGTTGATCAACTGAATCACTTTGTTGCATGAACCTATTCTATCAATCCTGCCGAATCTTTGAATAATACGTACAGGGTTCCAGTGGATGTCATAGTTGATTAAGGTGTCGCAATCCTGAAGATTCTGTCCTTCGGATATACAATCTGTTGCTATGAGAACATCTATTTCAGCTGCGTTCTTATCTTTTCGTTCTTTAGAAAGAGGTGAAAAGTTTATCAAAATATTGTTAAAGGCATTGTAAATATTAAGTGTTGTTTGATTCTGGTCTGAGCCGGTTATTTTAGCTGTTTCCAGGTTGTGCTTCTCTTTATTGTGCTGAGCTAAATTCTGGTAAAGGTAATTCACGGTATCCGCAAAAGCACTGAAAATTAGAATCTTTTTATTGTTGTCGTTAATGGGGTTTACAATTTTATTTTCAATAAATACCTTTAAATCTTGCAGTTTTTTATCATGCTCCGGCGTTACTTTCAGCATTTCAATGAGTAAGTCGCTGATAACAGTATAATCGGCTTGCAGGTCTGCCTTCCAGCCGGTGGTATTCATATCGGCTAAATTTATTTTAATTTTATCTCCAATGCTGAATTCCTCATTTAACCAGTCATCACTTTCGGTATCAAAGTTGATATCTCCGATTTGAGTTGCTTCAGTGTAAAGTGCATTGCCATTATTTTCAAATTCGTCAATTTTTTTTAAAGTATTTTCTATCCCCTTAATCAATTTGTTAATAGTTATTCTAAAAGAATCAACAGAACTCTCCAGCCTTTTAAGCAAATTAACTCTCATCAGAGTTTGCAAACTTTTTTCACGGTGGGATTGCTTGAAACTCATGCCGTCATTTATCTCGGTATCATACAAATCGCTATAAAAGCTTTTTTTGTTTTCCAATATGTAATCGAACGGGGAGTAGATAGACATATTTAACTTAGAAAGCTCTTTGTACAAATCAGTAATCTCTATAAAGCCTTTCAACTCTGTGATATCTGCCCGGTGTGTAATGGGTTTTAATCGGGTCGGAAATTTCCCAATCTTTTCCATATCATAATATTTTGCTATATGTTTCCTGCTCCTGGCAATTGTCACGCTATCGAGCAGTTTGAAGAAATCAAAATTCGCATTAAGACTCGCCAATAATTGGTGGCTTGTTCTCTCTTCAATTGGAAGCTTTGACCAATCATTAAATATCTTTTGTGCATTTTTCAAAATATTGTCTATGGAGTGGTTTGCGTCAATCTTTTCATCTATTTCACCTGTATGGCCTTCATAAGCCAAAGCAATCTGATTCTTCAGGTCTGTAAATCTGTTATTGACTGGAGTAGCGGAAAGCATTAGAACTTTGGTTTTAACACCTGCTTTCATTACTTGATTGAGTAATTTTTGATAACGAGTGATTTTGTCTTTGCGTGGGTCATTATTTCTGAAATTATGAGATTCGTCTATTACTGCTAAGTCATAATTCCCCCAATTTATTCGAGAGAGATCAATTCCATTAGATATACCTTTATCTCTTGATAAATCGGTATGGTAGAGAACGTCATAGTTAAAACGATCTTTTAGCAGAGGGTTGTCATCATAATTGTTTAAGAAGGTTTGCCAATTATCCCCTATTTTTTTAGGGCATAACACAAGAACGGTTCTGTTCCTTTCCTGGTAATATTTAATAACTCCAAGCGCAGAAAATGTTTTACCCAGGCCAACGCTATCTGCCAATATGCAACCATTATGTCGTTCTAATTTATTTATGATTCCAAGAACGGCATCACGTTGAAAATCATAAAGCTTATTCCAGATAATAGAGTCTTTAAAACCTGTTTTTTCATTTGCAAGTTCATCCTCGGAAATATCTTCCAGGAACTCATTGAATATATTGAAGAGCGTTAAATAATAAATAAACTCCGGCGAATTTTCTTTATATAAATCAGCAATATAATCCACTACCTCATCGGTGACATCTTTTAGTATTTTTTCGTCTTTCCAGATCTCTTCAAAATTTGCAAGATATTGTTTTGTAGTATCAAAATCATCTGTTTTGATAATCTGATTCAATATTGAATTATCTTTTTGAAAACCAAATCCGGCACTACTAAATTCATTTATTCCCGTGTAAACAAAATTGTTTTCATTGCTTTCTAAATTTAAATGAGGTTGGATATATTTATTGCCAGCATTTGTTTTAAATTCTACTTTTTGTTCTATCCATTTTTTACATTCTTCGGCAATAGCCTTGCCTTTTAGTTCATTTTTTAAGTTAATTTCAAAGGAAGAACCACTTATTGCTTTTTTACGGTCATTAGAATTAATATGGAATTGTCTATGTTCTCTTTTGCTTTTGTCTAATTCTATAAAAGTGGGGTCTGTGAATATAAATCTTAACCTATCGATTTTATTTAGTTCTTTTTTCAGACTTTCATAGCCGTAAATAGAAAATATTCCTGCTGCAATATCTATTTTACTACCATTGCTGATAGCCTTTTTAAAATCATCCCCAACTTTATCAGTTTTGTTATTAAAGCTTTTTATCATGACGTATTAAGTTCTATTTATGCGTAATGAGATATTTCCAATGCTGTACTTAACGAATCTTATAGTATATCTGAATTGTTGCAAGTGTATTCTTTATAGTCACTTGGTTGCATGGTACTGTTGTATGGTAAGTTATCCTGATATGTTAGTCATAGTGGGCGTATTTTGCTTACGTACGGATGTTTATTACCTTCCCGCCTTAAAGACATAGTCGTGTCTGATAGAATTATTTTTGATGGGACAGAATGCTTAGTATCTCAATCGTTCAATTTGTTATTAGTATTTCCGGGGGAATAAGTAATTAACAGTACGTAATGTTTTTTGTGTTTTTATTAACCATATATCCTTAGTATGCTATCATGTGTTTTAAGTTATTTAATACAAGACGTTCATGATTCACCGCTCCTCGGACAAAAAAACGCCGAGGACAAGAAGTCGCAAAGAGCGCAAAGGAAATCGGGAGTGATGAAAGCAGAAGATAAGTTGTCAAACGAGTCACTTACTTCCGAATAAATCATCTAAAAACCTATTTTTATCAAGTTTGAATTGCCACTTTTGATGCCTTTTCACAGATTCTATCCTCTTCTGTGGTGGAAACGATAAAAACCTACTCGTCTCTATTGGCCCTAATTTTTCCATTAAAATATCAAATATTTGCCTACGACATGCACGAACGATCTATTAAATTTCTCCTACACCATTTAATATGCGGGTATATAGGTTATTGTCTATTGCAAATTTAGTTATACAGTTCGTTTTTCAAGCCATTTTTTCAATGACTGTTGACTTTCACCTGAGCGACGTCCTGCCAAAATACCAGATACGCTAAGGTCTTCATCCAGGTCAGGCCAATGTATAATTGTGCCGTCACCAATTATCTCAAAATTGGCCCGTTCTTCTGGTTTGCCATACCACAAACGTGGATACCAGGAAAGAGGAGCGATAATAGTACGGCCATCAACCATATCAACTGTCAATGATTCTTCGCTAATACTAATAGTTTTAGCACGCGCTTCATAAATTTCACTTACCAAAGTATTCATACCATTTCTCCAAAAAGTGTTTTTGGTTATCGTTTACCAGTTTACCGATTTTGTTTAATTCTATTCTGTTAAATCCACCTGCCTTTTGCAACGTAACTGGATCAACCCAAAATTTAGCTACATTATTTTCGCGCTTCACGTGAATGTGTGGCGGTTCATTATAGTCAAGAGAGACGAAGAAAAACCTATACGGACCTATTTTAAGAATAGTTGGCATTTTAATATTTGTATGACTGAGAAGTGTCCTCTTTTAGTTCTTCCAAACTATAGTCAAGATGATAATCTAACTTTCTTATCTTCTCTATCATTTTCCATAAATCAATAGAAAGTAACCCACTTTGGATTTGGTCATTGTAACTTTGTGAGAATCTATTGTAAACCTTTGATTTTTAGCTTATTTATACGTCTATAAAAGAAAGGTAGGTTTGTTTTGAATAACGAATAACAATAAGGATTTTGCCGTCTTTATCTATCTCCTCCATACCAATACTCTCCATACATTCAACTAATTTCCCTATGCAATCCAGTTATTTGATATGCTTTTGATATCAATTAACGTCTCAATGGTTAGGTAAATATATTCTGGTGTTCTTTAAAGGAACTTTTATGAACACCGGCTATCATGTAAAATCAGACACTTGTGAGATTATCCGCCATATGAACCCTTGAACCAAATCACAAGCCTCAGCAGGCATCCAATGCGTGTCTTGTCCATCGATGTGTAGGAAATCTTCTTTGAACCTCTTCATTGGGATTTACTACTGCTGTACTGAATACTTCCATGACTAATTAATTCAATGTATAATATTCTATTATCAAATCCAACACCCACTACCCAAAAATGCTCTTTTGTTATTCCATATTTATTTTCTCGAAGCAAGATCTGCTTC
>JADHVE010000028.1 GCA_016784195.1 Candidatus Woesearchaeota archaeon
ATTATCTACATCAAAAAAAACATTCTCTCCTTTCAGATCAAACAGGCTTTGATGCACGTGCATTCCAGAGCCAGCCTCTCCAAAAACAGGTTTTGGCATAAAAGTTGCCCATTTTCCATGTTTATATGCAATAGACTTTACTGCATGCTTGAAAGTGATGCATTTGTCTGCCTGCGTTAAAGCATTGCCGTACTTAAAATCAATTTCATGCTGACCAGGAGCAACTTCATGGTGGGATGTTTCTATTTCCAAACCCATTGATTCCAGCGCTATAGTTATCTCTTTTCTAATATCAGACGCCAAATCACGGGGAGGATAATCAAAATAACCGGCTGTGTCGTGCGTAGCTGTAGTTGCTTTTCCAGTCTCATCTATTTTGAATAAAAAGAACTCCAGTTCAGGCCCAACATAGTACTCATAGCCTATTTCTTCAGCCTCTTTCATCACCTTTTTTAGAATATGCCTGGGGTCTCCTTCAAATGGCTTTCCGTCCGGCATATAAACATCACAGATAAACCGCGAGGTTACTTGGCCGGTGTTTTCCCAAGGTAGTATGGCATAGGTTTCAGGATCTGGCTTGAGATACATATCGCTTTCACAAATTCTGGTAAATCCTTCAATTGAGCTGCCGTCAAACCAGGTTCCTTTTTCTAAACTTTCTTCAAGCTTATCAATTGTTATTGTGACTGTTTTTGTCATTCCATGCAGATCGGTAAACTGCAGCTGTACAAACTTTACATTATCTTTTTTTGCTTTTTCCAAAATTTCTTTATTTTCCATTTTTTCTCCTTTTAGCTGGAATCATAGCCATTTAAATGACTAAATGTTAATAATATGCCTATAATCTGATTCATATATAAATTTATGTTGTAAATTTCTGAACAAAAATTAGAAATATTAGAAAAATTTAAATATATGTTCATTTTTAAAGATTATCAGGTAGATAAACTAAACAAATGGCCAACCTAAAAATTGATAATCTGGATAAGGAAATAATCAGAATTTTGATTGATGATTCAAGGCTTTCTTACAGACGAATAGCAAAAAAGCTTAAGGTTTCTGCGGCTACTATAATAAACAGGGTTAAGAGGCTGGAAAAAGAAAAAATAATAAAAGGATATACTGCAAAGGTGGATTATGAAAAACTGGGTTATGATATAGATGTGCTAATAGAGATCAAAATATCAAAAGGCAACCTGTTTTTAGTTGAGAAAAAGATTGCTTCAAACCAGAATGTTATTGCTGTTTATGATGTTACAGGGGAATCTGATGCTGTGATTTTGGCAAGATTTACAACCAGAAGAAAAATGGATAATTTTCTTAAAAAAATCCAGACCTATGACTTTGTTGAAAGAACACACACAAAATTAATCCTAAATACAATTAAAGATGACCGGATGCGTTTAGAATAAATCATGTTAAATCTATGCACCCTCCAGAAATCATAGATTTAAGGGCAGGGTAAACAATCAGCTCATCTGATGACTGAAGTTAATAGCATTACTTAATCTGTTAAATAATCAAAAAATTTAAAAGGCAGATAAAATTTAAATTCAACCTGGAAAAAATGAAAGAGGCTATGTTTTTCTCTAAATGGTCTGAAAAATGATGATATTAAACGGAACAACAACAAAACTTGCAATCACTTTCTTAATAATCATTATAGGCTATGTTTTGACCAGACTGGGCTCAATGATGATAACAATCATACAGAGCAAAAGGGAAACTATAACCTTAAAGCAAAGGGCGATTGTGAAAAATTTCCATTATTTAGTGATGATATTCACAATCATAATAGCATTATTGTATCTTAAATCCGATGTGCTGAAAGAATTTATTTTCCTGACAAACCTGATTTCTAAAACTTACGAGCTATTGCCAAATATCATCTTAATCGTATTATTGATAGTTCTTGGAATCATAATTGTTAATCTGGCAATTTTTGTTTTTAAAAGATTTTTTGACACGATAGGCATAACAGAGTTTATGATAGAGCAGGACAAGGAGCATGTCCTTAATGGAATTTTGTTTTTTATAAGAATGGCTCTTTATCTTTTAATAACATTGATTCTGCTTAATATGTTCGGAGTCAATGTGGGGGGGATTATATCTACCTTAGGATTCATACTTTATGCGCTTCTTGGCTTATTGCTGCTGTATGTATTTGTAGGAACCAGGATATTTGTAGAAAATTTCTCTGCAGGAATCTACTTAAGGGCTTCAAGAACATTTAAGCTAGGCCAGAAAGTAAGAGTAGGCGATGTAGATGGCAAGATAAAGTCAATCTCACATCAGGGCATAACTGTAGATACAGACTATGGCTATAATGTTTTTATACCTAACAAAGAATTTGTTAAGAAAGAGGTTTTATTTAAAAGCATAGAAACAGACCTTACCACATTAAAAAAAATAAAGAGCTATTTTGTTGAGCAAAAGCCAAGCTATTGCGGTCCTGCTTCTGCAGCGATGATACTGAAAGTTTTTGGCTATAATATCAGTCAGACTAAATTAGGGGACTTATGCAAAACCAAGGTTGGCAGTGGAACACACCCCAACACGCTGATAAATGTGGTTGAGGATCTGACAAAGAAAAAAGTAAGAGGAGCATGGATAGATTCAGAGCATATAACTGACTTAAAAAGTGAGATAAGGCTATGGCTGAATGAAGGAGCTCTTCTGATTGTGGATTACAAAAAAAATATTTTATTTCCTGATTCAAAAAAAGCCCATTATGCTGTTGTTGTTGCAGTTGAAGGCGATGAACTGGTCATTTTAGACCCCAGCGGAAAAAAAGGCGGAGTTTATCTGGCAGAAACTGAGAAAGTTCATAGGGGAATGGAAACCTATTCTGAGCTGATAAAGGGCAAGAGGGGCTATATTGCATTTGCTCCTGAAGGCACAACAGCCTATTACAGGATAGAGGAGGGGCTTATCTATTCAGATCCCAGTTTGTATAACGATTTGAGCAACAAGCTGAAGAAAGAGCTTTTTAACCTAACTGAGAAAAGCGAAATGCTGGAAAGTGTTCTTCCGATAAAAATTAAAAAGTTCATCAGGAAGTGGAAAGAGAAGGAAAAGATAGCCAGGCTTTGGAGGCCTGAGAGGATTTGAAAAATATTTAAATAAGAGTAAGAATTCTTTGTCTTTTAAGGGGCCTTAGTGTAGTTTGGCTATCACTGGAGCTCGGGGAAGGCAAAACTGTCTTTCTTTTATCTCTGGATAGCTTCCAACCGGAGTTCAAATCTCCGAGGCCCCATTATATGATTAGTTGTTAACTAATATCTTTTTCCCGATTAAAAAATAGCCAATAGCTTAACCTAGACAATCTCATTGTTCTGCAAACAATAAGTTTATAAATATAGTTTGCCTACCATATAAGGTAACTCATTTTGTTTCTTTTAAAGCTTAAAGAACCAGTTTCCTATACTCCCAATCATAAAATTTATAAAGTAAAACAAATCTGTTCTATCTTTTAAGATGAACCTTAAAAACAAGGATATAATCTCCATATACGATTTTTCTAAGGCAGAGCTATTGCACATACTCAAAGCAGCAAAAAGCATGGAGAAGGATAAAAGGAAATTGTTAGACGGAGAAATTATGGGAAGCTTGTTCTTTGAGCCGTCAACAAGAACAAGGCTGAGCTTTACATCAGCTATGGAACAGCTGGGGGGTCAGATTTTAGGGTTTGCAACTCCTGGAGTTAGCTCTGCTAAAAAGGGAGAGACAGTATGGGATACCATAAAGATGGTTGAGCGATACTCAGATGTGATTGTCATAAGGCACAATATAGAAGGGGCAGCAAGATTAGCGGCAGAAGCATCTTCAGTTCCGGTTATAAATGCAGGTGATGGAGCAAACCAGCATCCAACGCAGACTCTTCTTGATTTGTATACCATAAAAAAGGTAAAGGGCAGATTAGACAACTTAAATATCGGAATGGTAGGTGATTTAAAATACGGAAGAACAGTCCATAGCTTGGCAGTTGCCCTGTCTCATTTTAACCCTACGTTTTATTTCATAGCTCCTGATGCATTAAAGATGCCTAAAAAATATCTGGATGAATTAAAAGAAAAAAAGATCAAGTTTTATGAAACTTCTGATTTATTAAAATACAGCAAAAAGCTGGATATATTGTACGTAACCAGGATACAGAAAGAAAGATTTCCAGATCAGTTAGAATATAAAAAATACGAGGGAAGTTACAAGCTGAATACAGACTTATTGCCTCATATAAAGAAAGACCTTAAGATAATGCATCCCTTGCCAAGGGTAGATGAGATAGACAAAAGCCTTGACGAGACAGAGCATGCTGTTTATTTTGAACAGGCAGCAAACGGGATACCCATAAGAAAAGCGTTGCTGGCTTTGATATTAGGAAAGATAAAATGAAAAAAGAGTTAAAGGTAAGCGCAATAAAGGACGGAACAGTCATAGACCATATTCCCAGCAATGCTGCTTTTAAGGTAGCTGAAATTCTTGATCTTGAAAAAATAAACAAAATTATATCAGTAGCTACTAACTTAAGAAGCAAGACCGGGAAAAAAGGAATAATCAAGGTTGGAGGAAAAATATTAACAAAAGATGAGTTTGATAAAATAGCAGTCATAGCCCCTGAAGCTACTGTCAATATAATCCATGATTATGAGGTTAAGGAAAAAATAAAGGTTTCTCTGCCGGATACCCTGAATAAGATAGTAAAATGCTCTAATCCTAGCTGCATCACCAATAATGAGAATGTAAACACAAGGTTTTATGTGATTAAAAAAGATCCTTTAAAGGTCAGATGCCATTATTGCGAGAGGAGTATGGAAAAAGAAGAGATACAGATGATATAAAAAATTAATAATCATTAAAAATTATCAATAAAATTTACCTGTAACCAAAATAATTAAAAATAGCTCATACGGCACAAAAAAGAGTTACATTCAATTGTGTATATGGCTGTGTTAATTTTTATCAATTGAAATTTTTATAATAAAAAAATAATTAAGAACAAAATAAGAAAATACTCAAATAGTTGTTATAGCGGAACAACACTTAATGGAAAAAATAGATTATTGATTAAAATGATGGGGGTTAAACTTTGCAATGTAAGACTAGGCAACCCCACGATACTTTCTTCTGGAATTCTTAGCATGAATGTTGATGTTCTAAAGGAAGTTGTAAAAAACGGAGCTGGAGCAGTAACATTAAAATCGACAGGCATTGAGCCCAGGGAAGGGCATCATAATCCTAAGGTTCTTGTATGGGAGCACGGCCTTGTAAATTGTTATGGGTTAACGAACCAAGGCATAAAAAATATGGATAGTGAATGGGAGGAATTAAAAAACCTACAAGCTCCTGTAATCGCGAGCATCTTTGGGGCAAACATTGAAGAGTTTGCTGAAGTTGCAAAGTATATGGCAAAGAAAAATGCTTCTATGATTGAGGTCAATGTTTCATGTCCGAATACAAAAGAGCACGGAATGGCATTTGGCTTAAATAAAGAATTATGTTACGATGTGATTAAAGAGGTAAAGAAGGTTTCCGGAGATGTTCCTGTAATTGCTAAATTAACTCCTCAGGCTCTGAATATAGCTGAGGTTGCTAAAACATGCGAAGAAGCAGGAGCAGATGCAATTTCAGCCATAAACACTCTGGGCCCAGGAATGTTTATCAATATTGATGTTGCAAAACCAATCCTATCCAATAAAACAGGCGGTTTAAGCGGCCCTGCCATCAAGCCAATTGCAGTCAGGTGCATATATGATATTTACAAGGAAGTTAAAATTCCAATAATCGGGATAGGGGGAGTAACTTATGGAAAAGATGCTGTTGAATTAATGATGGCTGGAGCAACTGCTGTGGGCATAGGCTCTGCAGTGTATTATCGCGGCATAGGAGTGTTTAAAAAGGTCTGTGATGAGATAGAAGGATGGCTTGAAAAATCAAATTTCAGTTCATTAAAAGAAGTCATAGGTGCTGCACATGAATGAAACTGAAAAAACAGAAATGCCTTTAGTTATTAAGGTTTCAAAAATCATAACTGAGAATGATAGGGTAAAGACCCTGTTCTTTAAGCATAAGCTGGATTATAAACCCGGCCAGTTTTTGATGGTATGGCTGCCTGGAGTTGATGAAAAGCCGTATTCAGCTTCATATGTTGATAAAGATTTTTTTGCTATAACTGTAGAAAAAAAAGGGGGGTTTAGTGAATCACTTCATAAGCTTAAAGTGGGGGATAAGATAGGTATCAGAGGCCCTTATGGAAATCCTTTTAAGATAAAAAAAGGAAAAGCCTGCGTAGTTGGAGGAGGGTGTGGAATAGCTCCAATCATGCATTTAGTGAAAATACTTGAGAATCCAACAGTGATTGTCGGATGTAAATCCAAAAATCAGCTTTTGTTTGGAAAAAAAATCAAAGATTTCATTGTATGCACTGATGATGGAAGTTACGGCACCAAGGGGTTTGTGACTGAGGAATTTGAAAAACTTCTTAAGAATGAAAAGTTTGATGTTGTTTATACCTGCGGGCCTGAAATTATGATGAAGAAAGTTTTTGACATATGCCAAAGGGAAAAAATAGAATGCCAGGCTTCACTCGAAAGATTTATGATTTGCGGGATAGGCATATGCAGCCAATGCATGTGCAGTAATAAAAGGGTCTGCAAAGAAGGGCCTGTTTTTGACTCAAAAACCCTGGCAGGATTAAAAGACTTTGGAAAAAATGCCATGATAAAGACAGGTAAAAAAGTTACATTAAAGGAATATTACTCTTATAAGACAAAATACTGAAGAATGGAGCATAATCATGACTTTGCTAATAAAAAACGCAAAAATCTTTACAAAAGGGACACTAATAAACAAGAATATTTTTGTTGAAAACGAAAAAATAAGAAAAATAACAAACCAAAACTTAATGGCTGATAAGGTTATTAATGCAAAAAATAAGATTGTTCTTCCGGGAATCATAGATTCTCATGTCCATTTCCGCGAGCCTGGCTTGACAGGAAAAGAGGATTTTTACTCGGGAAGCCGTGCTGCTGCTTCCGGTGGAATCACAACAATTCTGGATATGCCTAATACAAATCCTCCTACAACAACTGTTGAAAGACTAAAAGAAAAAAGAAGATTAGCAAAAAAAAGCGTAGTAAATTACGGCTTTCATTTCGGCTCAACTTCTGAGAATATTGAAGAGATAAAAAATGTGAAAAATGTTGCTTCTGTGAAGATTTATATGGAAAAGACTACCGGTGATTTAATCATCAATGATGATGAAGCATTAAAAAGAATATTTTCTTTGCCAATTACAAAAACAATACATGCTGAGGGGGGGCAGATAAAAAAGGCTCTTGAATTGGGTAAAGATACACTTTCAAGATTGTATTTCTGCCATGTAAGCTCTAAAGAGGAGCTGAATTTAATCATTGAAAACAAAAAAAATAATGTTTTTATTGAGATTGCACCTCATCATTTATTCTTATCCGAGCAGGACAAGGAAAAACAAGGCTCTTTTGCAGAGATGAAGCCTTCTTTAAAGGTAAAAGAAGACCAGATAGCATTATGGGAAGCGATTAAAAACAATCGAGTTGATACAATAGCAACAGATCATGCGCCGCATACAGTTGAAGAAAAGCACCAGATCAATTACCCTTATGGAGTTCCGGGTTGTGAAACAATACTGCCTTTACTGCTGAATGCGGTTAATGACGGATTATTGGAAATAAAAAAGCTCGTTCAATTATGCTGTGAAAATCCTGCAAAAATATTTAAATTAAAAGGAAAAGGTTTTATAGAAGAGGGTTTTGATGCTGACTTGACTATAATTGATATGGATCTTGAAAAAGAGGTCAACAATGACAGCCTGTTTACAAAATGCAAATGGAGCCCTTTTAACGGCATGTCATTAAAAGGCTGGCCAGTCATTACAATAGTTAATGGAAATGTTGTTTATAATAATGGAAATATTGAGCATGTTAGGGGGAAAGAGGTAGAATATAATTAGGTGGTTTTTATGAATGTTGAAATTGCAAACAGAATTACAGATAGTTTAGAAGAAAAAACAGTTTTGCTTAACTTAGCAAATAGAGATAGTATAACTTTAAATGGGTTATTGAATAATGCTAGTGATTATATGTTAATGGGGGAACATGAAAAAGCATTGCAAATATTTAAGAAAGTGATAAACTTAAATCCATTCCATCCGGATGCGTATGATGGAGTATTTGACTGTATCAGGGGTTTATGGAATTTAGCAAAAGATAAGAGAACAAAAACAGATTTAATTGTAGAAATGGGCCTAACAATGGATAAGGGGACTCAATACGGAATCTATGCAGATATTGATTATAAGGGGGTTTACCAATGAATCCAAAAGAAACAGCAAAAATCTTATTAAAAATAGAGGCTGTTAGCTTAAGGGCAGACCCTCCTTTCAAGTGGGTTTCTGGAATTTTGTCTCCAATCTATACGGATAACAGAATATTGATGTCTTACCCTCGAGAGCGAAACATGATTATAGATTCTTTTTTAGAATCAATAAAAAAAAATGATTTAAAGCCAGATGTGATTGCTGGAATTGCAACTTCTGGAATTCCTTGGGCTGCGTGGATTGCTGACAAATTAAACTTGCCTATGGTTTATATCAGAAAAAAGCAGAAAGGGCATGGACGAGAAAACTTAATTGAAGGCAAACTTGAGAAAGGAGAGAAGGTTGTTATTATTGAAGACTTGATTTCTACAGGAGGCTCTTCTATAAGCGGTGTCCAGGCTGTAAAAGAAGCAGGCTGCTTAGTTATGGCAAATCTGGCAATTTTCACTTATGAGTTAAATAAGAGCAAAGAAAACTTTAAAAGAGAAAACACAGACTTAATTACTCTGACTAATTTTTCAACACTAGTGGATGTTGCGGTTGAAGAAAATTTTTTGAGCAAGGATGAAATGCAGAATGTTTTAGGGTGGTCAAAGAATCCGGAAAAATGGGGAAAATAATAAAACTTGATAAAAGCATAATGCCTGCATGTGATGTGGATAGTCTGGAAAAACTAAAAAGATTAGTTAAAAATACATGCGATGTTGAAGGTATTGGAGCTTACAAAATAGGCTTGGAATTGGTTATTCCTTTTGGCATGAAGAAAATTATTGAAACGATTAAATCAATTTCTGATCTGCCTGTAATCTATGACCATCAAAAAGCTGCTACTGATATTCCTGAATTGGGGGGGAAATTTGTCAAAGCGTGCAAAGGAGCAGATGCAGTCATCTTATTTCCTCAGGCAGGGCCTGTAACAGAAGAGGGATGGATAAATGCAGCTTTAAAAGAAAAGATGAATATTATTGTCGGCGGTGAAATGACACACAAAGGATATCTGGAAAGTGATGACGGCTTTATAAAAAATAATGCTCCTAAAAGAATCTATGAAATCGCGGCAAAGCTTGGTGTCAGGGATTTTGTTGTGCCTGGAAACAAACCTGAAAAAATCAAAGCGTATAAAGAGTTTCTGGAAAGTCTAGGGGTTACGCCTGTGTTCTATTCTCCTGGCTTGATAACACAGGGCGGAGAAATAACAGAAAGTGCAAAAGCTGCTGGGCCTTACTGGCATGCGATTGTCGGCAGAGCTTTATACAATGCAAAAGATATCAATAAGGCTGCTAAGGAAATTGTAAGAGAGTTAATTTAATTATTCAAGGGGATGTAGAACTATAGTTTCTAGTTTATATCTTAACAATTTTTATTATGGGATGTTATTGAACAGAAGAAGTAAAAGAACAGAATATTGAAAAAATATAGGGGGTGGTTAATATGAAACTGGCAAGTTCTGCTTTTGAGAATGAAGGAAATATTCCTTCTGAATTTACTTGTGATGGTGATGATGTTTCTCCGCCATTAGCGATAAGCGATGTTCCTGAAAACACAAAAAGCTTTGCTTTAGTATGTGATGACCCTGATGCTCCAGTCGGTAATTGGGACCATTGGATTGTCTGGAATATTCAGGCAGATACAAGAGAAATTGCAAAAGCTACTGATCCAAAAGGGGTTGATGGGAAGAATAGCTGGGGAAGAACCGGCTACGGGGGGCCTTGCCCGCCGTCAGGAACGCATAGGTATTTCTTTAAGCTTTATGCACTGGATACCGAGCTTGGATTAGAAGAAGGTTCTGGCAAAGATGAACTGGAGAAAGCTATGGAAGGGAATATTCTAGCAAAGGCTGAGCTGATGGGGAAGTATCAAAGAAAGTAAAAAATTTATTTTTTTTTGTAATTATTTTTTAATTATTATTTTTACCATTAAGTTCTATTTCGCATATTCAATTATCTGAATATTTTTTTAGAATACATGTTATACGCAATTCAAAAAATATTTTTCTTGAAGTAAAATAAAGATGGGCTTTCTAAAATGAATTAATTTGATTTTTTCTTTATTTAATGAGTGGAATAATGTTGTTTTTTCTTCACTTTGTTACGAAAAAGATCTAGATATTAGAGACATTTTATATAGTATTTACAACTTTTAATTTATAAGGAGAAAATAATAATGAAAATATTAATCACCGGCGGTACCCATGGAATGGGAAAAGGGGTAGCTAAAATTTTAGCAGGCATTGATAACCAAATTCATGAGGTTATTATACTTTGCAGATCTAAAGAACTTGGCGAGTCATTGATTAAAGAATTTAAAAATACAACCTTAAATAAAAAAATTTCAATTATTCTATGTGACCTTGCAAAACTTAGTGATGTTAAAAAAGCAATAAACGAGATTCAAAGTAAACATAAATTTTTAGATGGTATATTCATAAATGCAGGTTTAGGTTATGCTGCCAAAAGAGTAGAAACTGAAGATGGAATGGATTCACATTTCCAAGTAAATTATTTATCTCAGTTTATGTTAACATTAAACTTATTGAACCTATTAGAAAAATCCAAAAGCGGAGGAAGAATTATCTTTAACGCCACAGAAGGAGGAAGAATATCTTGGGATGACATACAAATGAAAAATAAGTGGGGTTATGAAGAGGGTATCCATCAGGCTATGGCAGCAAAACTAATGTTTCTTACTAAGTTACACAATTTGCACAAAAATATAAAAAATTCAAAGCTGTCTTTTATAGGTTTTCAAATATCTAAAACTGTGTGGAGTAATCAAATTAATATTATTCCTACTTTTATGAGAATAATTGCAACTATAATGAAGTTTTTTGGAACATTTATTTCAATAGAAAAATGCGGAGAGATAATGACTCCTTTGTTTACTGAAAATCAAGAAGAAAGCCTTAAAAAATCCGGAAAATTTATCATTTGGAAGAACAATAAATTTGTAGATATCAAAGAAGATGCGAATATATTGAATCCGAATTTACAAGATAGATTATGGGAAATTAGTTTAAAATTATGCGCAGACGAAAAAACTACTCAAATTTCAAAATCACTTTATAATAATAGATGATGAGAAAAATGAAATTCACCCCTAACCCCTCTTTCATTTTTCAAATAGGAAAAAATCAAATTTATAGGAATTGATGAAAGCATATCGTGAAAATTAAGAACGAAAAATATTTTTTGAACTGAGCCTACGAACAAAGTTCTCCGGCTTTTTTTCTTGCAGAAAAAACGTATAACAAGGATCCTGATGTTATACACAATAAAGAAAAAGGCCACATAGTGATAAGGGCAAAAACATTACTGGTAATCTTTATGATACAATGCAAGAAGATATACAATATTTCCTTCAAATTTATAAGATAACCTCCAAGGAGGAATATATAATTCTCTAGTTCCTTTTCGATTAAATCTCATTGGCTTTCCAATTTCAGGATTATCTTTAATTTTAGAAACTTGTTTTATAATCTTTTCCTTGATAGCTCTACCTTTAATCTTCTTGAAATCTTTCTTAAAATTTGGATCAAAAATTACTTCTACCACTTTTTCATTTCATCTAAGAAATCATCAAAATCCATTTTAATGCCCTTTCCTTCTTCAATTCTTTTCCATGCTTCATCAGTTTTTTTAGCGAATTCTAAATCTTCATTTAGATTACTATCTAACTTACTTGCCTTTTTCATAATCAACTGATCCTTATTCTGAATTATCAGAATTTTATCTCCTTCATTTATATCAGATCTCATTTCTGCAGGTATTACAACCTGACCCTTGGAACTCATTTTTGTTATTGCAACATCCATTTATATCACCTTTGTAAGATTAATCTTACCCACTATATAAATGTTACGGTTTTTGCCTTTTGATTCTTTTACTATATGTGTCACTTCGTTCAGCATAGACGTCTTTTTTCTCTACTTCCCTCACTCCACTCTGTTCCTCCCTTTCGTCGTCACTCGTAGGCTCGGTGTGTATACATATTGTGTTTGGATCATTTTATTTATATACAACTACAACAGATCTATAACTTTTTGATTTAGGATCAAATCTTTTTGTTTCAAAATTGTTAAATATTCTTTGTTCACTAAATCCCTCTTTTTTCATTATGTCACATAAGAAAAACGGATCTTGGAATGCTTGTCTATGATTGTTAACTTGGATGATTCCCTTTGATGGTACAAATGTTAATACTTTAAATATACTTTCTGAACCTCCATTTTTTTGGTTCCATTTTGCTACCATCAAATCATCTGCCTGATATGCTTCATAATCTCCATTTAGATTTTTTGCGTACCATACATCAATAACTACCACCCCCCTTGTTTCAAGTTGTTCATAGCATTTTTTTATTGTTTTTTTTAATGCTTTTTCATCCATTAAATAGTTTACTGCACCACCTAAGCAAATAATTCCATCTACTTTTTGTCCAAGGTCTATTTGGGAAATATCCGCTTGAAGTACCTTTGCACTAGGGATTTTTTCTCTGGTTGCTTCAACTCTTTCAGGATCTCTATCAGCTGCAATAATATTATACCCTAAATCTGAAAGTATTTTTGCATGATGTCCATAACCACATCCCAAATCTGCTACAATCTGACCTTTTCGACTTTTTCCTCCTAAGATTGTATGTATAAATTTGGTTTGTCTTTTAATTTCTATATCCTTAATAGATTCATATTCTTCTCTTGAAGGAACAATTCCGAAATTTACTAAATCTACCTCTCCGTTAACCATTATTTTTGCAACTTTATAGTAGTATATAAATGTTTGGGTTGTTTTTTAATATTTAAATTGAATATTTAATTTGTTATTTGATTCTGAACTCCTCTTAAACTTTAGTCTGCTTCGCAGGATTTATTGTAAATGGAAATTTTACTTTGCGGACGTAATTTTACTCCCCCGGGTATAGGGAACGAATATAACAGGAGCCGAGGTTAGTTACAATTTTTGAAAATGCTCCCCTTAAATCTTCCACATTTTTCTTTCTATCTATATCATATATTAAGCCACAAAGAAATGGATTATACCGGAAGCAAACTTCTAAGATTAGTATTTTATCTAAAATTATGTTTTCTATATTTATTAAGGAGACTCAAAATATCTAAGTCTTTAATCATACTAAGTTTTATGCTTGTATTAAATAATTGATCTTCAGAATACTTCCTGTCTTTCTTTTTGTAATCAATCGAAATTTTATCATTATCCCACAGAAAGAACTTCAGTATTGAAATTTCTTTATCATCAGAATTCTTTTCAAGCCATTCCTCAAGCTTTTTCTTTAGGTTGTATAAATCTTCATCATATTTTGGAGTTTTGGCATAAATTGTTTTAGCAAAATCCTGCAACCCAATTATACTATTAAGCTTTTTCTTTGTTTTTCTTGAGTAATATTCATAATCAGTTCTACTAATTGGTTTTTCTTCCAGTAACCTTCTGATAATCTGTTTTTCCTTTTTTGTAAAAAGCTGAGAAAGGTACATCTGTAAATCCCTTTCAGCATATATTTTTTGTTTTTCAATAAAGAGAAAAGGTTTTGTCTCATTTCTTAATTGTAATTCAAATTCGTCTCTGAATTCATCATAATCTAATCTTGATGGCAACATTCTATGAGGGTATTTCTCAAAATTTTCATACTCTTTTTCAATATATTCCGGAAGAATTCCCATTATATTGAATTCATTAAATAGTTTTATAGCTATTGCGATGATTGCATGAAATAGTTCATTAATTTCATTACTTTCAGAATTGTTGTGGATCTTTGAGATATCTGCTTTATGCTTATAAATAAGAAAAGGGATTGCTTTTAAATATCTAATATTTTCAGTCTTCAGAATATTTAAGATTAACTTTTCTATACTTTCATCATCTCCAAACATCCTATATCCTGCTTCAGTAAGTTTTTTTTCTATTGTAATTTCCATTCTTTGACCTCATCTATTAAATCATTATCCAGACTGAACTTCCATTCTTTAAACTTTATTTCAATTAAATCTAATAGTTTTTGTTTATAAGTTGCGACTATGGAAGTTTTCATAGTCTCTTTGTATCTATGAGCAAGCTTTTTAAGATTGATTTTCTCAGTCTGTAAAATCATTTTAATATCTTCAAAATCTCTCGAATCTCCTCTTGCTAATTTACTTATAATTATATCTTCTAAAGGTAATGTATGAAGTTGGATATTGCCAAAAGATTTGATAAACTTCGATTTGGCTATGCAATCTGGAAGCAACTCAGTTCCTAAAATATTTGATCCATAAAACATATCAAATGCTAATCCTTCTTGACTAATCCAGCGGATTCCCTTTCTCTCAAAACCCAAATCATCAAAAATTTTACAAATATACTGATATTCACCATTTGATTCTATATTAATATCAACATCCATTGTTGATTTTTTTATATTGAGTATAGTTAATGCAGTACCACCTAATGCGTACATTTTAACTTCTTTTTCTATGAATTTTGAGATAGATTCAATTAACTCAAAAAGTTCTTTAGCATTAATTTCTTTTTCATTATGAGCCATATTTATACAATAATAGTCATTACTATATAAATCTTTCTATTTTTGTACCTATTTATACAATTATTGTACAAACTGAATAAGGATTTGAAATTATTTAAACTAAGCCCGCGAGAAATAAAATATAGTCTCAGCTATGCTTTGTAATTGGTGGAATATATTAAATCTAAAACTACAGTGACAACTGGATTAAATTCCATCATATCTTCCAGCTCCCTGATTCCTTATCCCTTGAACATACGCTAAAATCAATCTTTCTTTTGACAATAGCATTGAAAGTTTCAGAAGAGATATCCGGAGTGTTGTTGTTTCCGGATAGATGCCCTAATAAAGCCAAAGACAAATTCTTCCCTTTTTCATTGATTATAGT
>JADHVE010000029.1 GCA_016784195.1 Candidatus Woesearchaeota archaeon
GCCGCTTATAATTATCAGAAAAACTAATATGCTTATTCTTCTCATTTTTACCTCTTTTTTTTTAATTTTACCTATTTTTTAAAATATATTAATCACTAGGTTTGCTAATTTATTTAATACATGTTTTATCACAGTTATATTTACCTGTAAATCCTTGGATAGTACATATAAGATAGTTGGGTTTAGCAGGATCTTTGCTGGTACAATAAGGGTAATCTAGGGAGACGTCGCTAGTATCCCAAACAGCTGGGCATGAAACAACACTAGCTTCAAAACAGCCAGCATCCATCTGATAGGGTATAGTGCACGGATTGTCAACTTGAAGATCACATCCAGGAGCAAAACCGCTAATAACCATGTTTTGATGTATCAACTTGTCATATTGGTCAAGACAGAGACTTCCGTCGCTTCCGATATATGCAACATTAACTCCGTTTTTTTCCAGGATAAATGAACCTGATGGTGGATTAGTGCAGCTAGTGACAATAGTATTGCTGTCTCTGCATAAATCACCGCTCTTTGAAATATATCCGTTTATTTTTGTTGGTGTACTTCCATATATGATAAATGCCGCATCTGTAGCATCGATTCCAGCATTTGCACAGTTAGTGATTGTCTTATCAGTCCCATCTATATGCAGTCCTCCTGCATCTGTAAATGAAGCAACTGCATAACCATCCAGATTATAGAAATAATATGTATCTCCCAAGGAGATTGTTTCAATCTTTTCACTATCGACTATTATCTGGTTTTTTAGTTTTGAGATTGTTACATCAACTACATTTGATTCACTAAGAATACTCGCAGCAGGGCAATCACCTGTAGCAGATACACTGCAAGCTATAATCTTGTAATTATAGGTATCTATCCCCCATTGATCGATAGTATTAACAACGGCTTCTGTAGCAGATGGGAACGTTACCCCATAATTTGAGGGTACTTTAGTCCACGTCGTGTCCGAATTTTTTTTCCAGTGAAGCTGATAGTCAACAGCATTAGTAATAGCGTTCCAGTTAAGAGTGAAGGTACTTCCTTTATTCACAGCAGAAGGCCCTGTTAATGTTACTGTTGAAGTCAATTTAGGAACTGGTGAAATAACATTGCCTGCTTGATCAATTACTTGAATTGTTTTTGTACAAGTGTTTTGCCCTCCTGGACCAATAACCGTTCCTGTATAAGTTGTTGTTGTAGTAGGATTTACAAATCTAGTATCAGTTTGCCCCCCGTATCCTAAAGGAATTATAAAATCTCCCACCCCTGCAATAGAAAAAGAAGTAGCATCTGTAGTCTGTCCTGTCAAACCAGCACCAGTGCCTAAATCTACTGAATCTGGAGAGATTATTGAACATGTTGGAGCAGGAGTTGAAGAAATTACAATAGCAAAAGTCATGTCGCTTATATCAGACAAGCTTTTTGAAGTATCTGTATCTGAGATATTTATTTTACAATCGGTGGAAGGAGAAGTTGCAGCATCAATCAACCAAGAATACGATTTAGAACTTGCAGCAGTCTCTTGTACTATAACCGTCTTTTTACTGCCGCATTCAAGTTCAATCTTGACCTTATCTACATTCAAATAATCCCAGGTTATTTTTTCTGTTGTGCCTATTGTCCATTGCTGCCCACCATTTGGATTTTTAACAGTAATAGAAGAAACAGCACCTCCTGTTGCTGCCGGAGTAGTAGATGCTCCTTGAGGGCAGGCTGTAACCGCAAACAGATAATCATTTATTCCAACCAAAGCATCAATCTGGTTATATGGAAGATCGGTATAGGGCACTTCACCCCACAATGCAGTATTTGAATTATAGTAAATAACTCTTTGGTCAGCATTACCTGCAAAAAATTTATGACCATTGAACAAAGCCATTGCATCAATTTTTATCCAAGTTGTTCCTAGATTAAAATTCCAATTATCTAAATAATTACTTACCGGCTGGGGTGAAAATGCTTGGTTGCTTGTATCAACTGCATACATATTCCAGCCTGCTGCAACATATTTATTAGACTCTATGTGAAAGGCATCAACAGTTGAACCTACACTTTGTGTTGGGAACATAGCACCTATAGTTGTAGTTTCTTTTAAATCGGTTAAGTCATTTACATCATATACAAACACATTACCTGACTCTTCTACCAAATACACATATTCCTCAGAATAAGAATAACCAACTCCACCTACTTTATTAATAATCTCCGGGAAAATCTCCTGTATTGTTTTATCTAAAATTCCGCTTGTTGGGCCGTAAAAGTAAATACATTGTTCATTTGAAGGAATATAGGGTGCAGCCTGTTGTGGCGTAGCGGAATTCGTATTCACGCATTTTGCCTTAGATCCAGTTATATCACATTTTTCAGTAGTACTATCGCAGCAGATTGAGTCAACTATCCCTGTTTGAGTATTTGTACTATATTGAGTCATCAAAGTTGAACCAGAAATCAAGGTGCTGCAGTCGGATTTTAGTTTTTCAATACAATCACACCCAAACGTGTCAACTTTAACACCTGTTGCACTGCTAGGACAAAAATCACCACCATCCCATTGCCCATCCATATCGAGATCAGGTACAATAGCATACCCGCTAGAACTCAAAACAACAATTACAAAAAACAATAAGCATATTCTGTATTTCATTATTGGTGGACACCGGTTTTTTAGTCTTGAAAATATCTATTTCTATAAAGGTTTTCTTTTTATCAACTTATTTTATTTTTCATATATAAACTTTTCGAAATTAAAGTAGAGTAACAAGGAAAAAAGTTGTCTGTGAGCCTTGCCATTATTGTTGCCGGAATTTTTTAAGTAAAAATAATAATCTATCTAAATAATTTACAGCTCAGGGATTAGAAACCTTTAAATACAATTACGCATAAAATCAACCATAAAAATATGAAAATAAAAAATAAAAAAGGGGTCTCACCATTAATTGCCACTATATTGCTTATCTCTTTTGCAGTAGCTCTTGGCGTAGTTGTAATGAGTTGGGGCAGGAATATTGAGATTTCTAATCCCGGAGATAAATGCTCAGAAGTAGACATAAAAGTCCGGGAAGTAAACAATTATAATATCTGCTATTCCGGCTCTGGCTCTGATGCCTATATCAACTTTGTTATTGACAATATTGGCAATCCGGATTTACATGGCATCAGCCTATGGGTGGTAGGAGAAAAAGAAACTAAGCTGTTTGAGATAGATAACATCTTGATAAAACAAGGATCTTTATTTGATAAAAAAGACAAAGAATTAGCCTACGATTTAGATAAATACGGAAAGATAAAGCATGCACAATTCATCCCAAAAATAAAAATAGACGAAACAATAGACATATGCCCTAAAAATAGTATAAAAGCAGATAAAGCAGGGATTTGTTAAACAACAAGTGTTAGATGGCCAACAAAAGAATTTCTAAAGAACTCAATAAACCTTGATTACCTTTCTTAACACTATGCTGAATATTAATGAAAAGATGATATAGCTTCCTAACCACCCTAGTTTCCATCCAAATAGATTCAGGACAATATTCTTCTTATACCCTACTTCAATCTTGTTTATGTTTCCGTCTTTGATACTCTTTACTGGCTCCCTATACTCCATTTCTGTTGTAATCAAAATCTCTTTATTGTACTTATTGCCATTAAAAACATATTCCAGCAAATATTCTCCTTCTTCACCATTCAAAATCCATTTAACTTCGCCATCCTTCACGTCTTTGATAGCATCTCCCTGGATATTAAAACCATCAGGAACACTAAGCTCTATCTCACCATTAGCTCCTTCCTCAAAGACAACGCTTGTTGTAAAATCTTCTCCTGGCAAAATAGGTGCAAAAGCAAGATGGGAGCTCATCCATCCAAAAATTATTATTATTGGTATAAATGTAAATAACATAGATTTCATACTCTGAGACATATATTTCATATTTGTTTCCATCACTTTCTTGTTTACCTTCATCATCTCTTCCGGTTTATTCCTCAGTTCTTTAACCTCTTTTTGAAGCTCTTTCTGCTCTTCTTTCAGCTGCTTCATCAGGTTTTGGTTGGTAGTATACTTAGTAATCAAAGAAATAATCAAAGAAATCAAAAAAGACAATAACACAATAGTCCATAAAATAGGCAGTTTCAGCAAAGGCCCCAATACGGGGTTAAGTAAATTATCAAACACCATTTTTAATCAATTTTTTAGTCGTTTATAAATCTTATTATTTTTCAATTGTTTGAAATTATAAAAATAAAAACTACTATTTTCCCATAAATCTTCTTAGCATAGGATTCATGTCCATCATATGTTGCTGTGCTATTTCCTCATAAAGCTTGTAAACAATCATAACACTAAGTAGTATTCCAGTTCCTCTGCTCAAGGCACCTGTTAAGTCAGCAAGGCCTGCCAAAAACCCTACAGCTAACCCTCCCATTATAGTTAAAGGCCAGATATATCTGCTTAAGACCCTTTCCAGTATTCTCTCATCTTTTCTAAAGCCTGGCATCTGCAAGCCAGAGCTCATTATATTTTTTGCCTGGCTTCTGGCATCCATCCCTGCTGTTTGAACCCAGAATATGCTGAAAATAACAGAACCAACCATCATAAAACTCAAATAAACCATGGCCTGTCCAACTTCTGCAAGATTGATAGAGCCAGTTATAGCATCTCTCACAACATTCGGGCTTTGTAAAAGGTAAACAAAACCAGAAATAGGCTGCCCGCTTGATTCACTAAATCTTCCTAATAAAGGCAATCCCCAGTTTTGCAGTAACCTCCCCCATAACTGCATATTTGCCATCAAAGCTGCAACTAAAATAACTGGGATATTAGATGTATAAATAAAGCTCAAAGGCCATCTTATTCCATGCCCTCTTACCCTGCCAAAACTTAAAGGAATTTCAACTTTCATTGCCTGGGCATAAACTGAAATCACAAACACCAAAACAGTTGACACTAACGTGGCTAACATAATTCCTGCTGTTGTCGGGTCACCAGCAGCTAAACTCTGAAACAAAGCAGGAACCGCACCTACAGAATAAGTGACTCCTGCCAAGCCAGTAGGTCCGGGAAGCCAGTTAAATGCCTGTATAAATATCTCCTGACTGACCCCTGCTACAATAAACAGGCTTAAGCCAGAGCCAAAGCCCCATTTACTAACAACTTCGTCCATAAACAATATCATTATTCCGCCCAAGCAAAGCTGGAAAATTAAAATCAGTTGCAAAGGAAAAAATAAGGCATGGCCTCGAGTAATAACATTAGCAAAGCCCTCAGGGCTTAAGCCGCCCATAAAAACATAGATTGCACCTTCAAATACAATAAAGAATATCGCAAGAAGCTTCTGAATGCCCTGGAATGTTTTTTTACCTTCAGGATTAGTCAAATCAAACTTCAAAATGCCTGATCCATTCAATAGCTGCAGGACAATAGATGCAGTGACAATTGGCCCAATCCCTAAGCTGATAATAGAGCCGAACTTAGCACCTAATATTATCGATAAATTCTGAAATCTATGTAGTGCATTTTCCCCTAAGCCAAACAAGGGCAGTAACCCTAAAAAAAAATAAATGACTACAGTGACCCCTGTCCACTTTAATTTTTCCTTAAAAGAAAGTGATTTCTGTGTTGGCCCTTCAACTTCAGGCAGATTATTCAAAAAAGTTTTCCAAACAGGCATTTTTTAATTTTAATCGATATTATTTTTTCATTAGATGCTTCAAAAATTCACAATTATCTGAATATTTTTTAGTTATTTTCTTTATTTTTAATTTTTATAATAAAAAAAAACTTTTTTTTTAAATGGGGGGCAGAGGGGAGCTATTGGCTATATGTTTAAAATTATATATTATTTGTTTTTATATTTAATGGGAAATATTGGTTTATGATATTATGTCTTTGTTTTTTTACCTATTTTTTTATTTTTATTCTTTGATTTATCTAATTGCTTTTTTTCTGTTGAAATTTTTTCCTTTTTTAACAAATCTACATCTCCTCCTTTATTTTTTATTTTCTCAACAGCTTTTTTAGAGGCATAAGAAACTTTTATTTTGAACTTATTTAAAACATTCCCCTGGCTTAACAGTTTATTAAAGCCCAATTTCTTCATATCAACAACATACAATTCATTTTCTTTCAAAACCAATTTGTCATTCAAAAAAGATTTAAGATTATCTTCCAAATAGCTTATATTTACTGCTTTTATCTTAACAACATTTTTTTTCTTAAAACCAAATTTTCCAAAATATTTTCTGCCCCATATTCTTGGCTTAGTTGCATCTCCTCTTTTTCCGGTTCCAGCCATTCCTCTGCCGCCCCTGTTGCCGGCTCCTCTGTGCTTTTTCTTAGCCCCCCATCCATGAGTATGGGTTCCTCTCTGCCTTGTGTTTTTCTTTCTTTTGTTGATTGTCATTTTTAAACCTAAACCATCCTTCCTATAAGGTCATTTATCTTGTCTCCCCTATAGCCTAAAGCTCCCCTTTTGCTGAAAGCAATTTTTATGCCTTTCCTTCCGAAGCCTTTCCGGGGCATATTCAGCCTGAAAAATCTCTTTATTTTTTTATCTCCTACTTTTACAAACTTACTATATTCAACTTTTCCTTTTTTGTCTTTTTCTCTACCTTTATATTCTTCTCCTCGTTTTTCAACCAAAAGATTGAACATTTCATCATCAATTTCTCCCCAGGTTATATAGCCATCTGCCTTTTGTATCATTCCCCTATATATTTCATTATCAGGAACAACAACGCAGACATTTTTTTTATAAAGGTTCAGCAGATTCATTGTATCATTTATTGTTTTCTTCACGCCAATAATCCCTCTAACTCTGATTACAGCTAATCTTCCTTTGTTTTCTTTATTCATCTTCTTTCTTAATCTCCTTCTCCGATGTCCCTTCTATAAAGTTCTCGTATTTCTTTGGAATTTTCATCTCCATCAAATTTTTCAAAGCGCTAAAACACGCCTGTATCAAATTTATCTTTGTTTTTGTCTGGCCCTTAGTTTTAGACCATACATCCTTTATTCCCGCTAGCTTTAGTACCTTTTGGCATTCTTTTTCTACACACAACCCAGTTCCTTTAGGGGCAGGCATCAGCTTAATAGTCACTGATCCACATTTGCCTTCAACAGCAAAAGGTATTGTATGTGCCTCTTTACAACCGCACTGCCAGCTTCCACATCCTCGCCTTATCTTGATTATATTCTGCTTAGAGTTTCTTATTGCTTTCTCCCTCGCAGGTACTGTCTCCTTGCTTTTGCCATAGCCTATTCCAATATAGCCGTCTTCATTTCCGACAATTGCCATGGTTCCAAATTTTGGTTTATTGCCTTCCTTTGTTTTCTTTTGGGTTTGCCTGAAAACTCTTCTTTGGCCACCTCCAAACTTTCCCTTTGCCTGCCCTATCATCAGCAGGTCAGTACTCAAATTTGGAAACAGGACATCAACAATCTGGTGCTCTAATATTATCTCTCTCTTGTCAAGAATCTGGTCTATGTTTGATATCTCTCCGCTTTTTACCTTTTTGCCTAACGAAGTCTTTGGATTCCAACCTTCTTTATCAAACACAGTTTTCATATCTTTACGGTTCGTTCCTTGGTTTCTATTACCTTTAGTTTTCCTTCTCATCATTGCCTCCTATAATCTTGGCTTTAACCTTCTCAAAATATTTAGTGATATCTGCAGGATTAACCTTATTTTTAACATAATTGCTAAATTGCCTTTCAAAATCTTCTTTCTTATCTTCTATTTTTGATGCGAAATCACTGACATGCTTTCCGGCAAGCCTTTCCTTAGAAGGCAGCACTTTAGGGTTATGCGCTATTTTTAAGCCTGCATCCAGAACTCCTGCCAAAACAGCGTAAATTCTTGATCCGCCAGTTGACTTGTGCAGACCAATGTCTAAAACTAACCCCTCAACTCCATTTTTTTTTGCCTTATTTCCTAACAGCAATCCTGTTAGGTAAGCAGCAGGAACATTGCCCGTGTTAAATTTCCATCCAAGCTTTTCAAGCTCTTTTGAATTGGCAGATAAAATCACCTTGTCGCCTTTTGGCCCGTAATCTATTATATTTGCCTGTATATTTTTGAGGGATCTCCTAACTACTAATCTTAATTTATTGGACTTTAGGATACTGAGTCTCTTTTTGTAATTAGTTCTTCCTTCTCTCTTCCTTCTGAACATCACTCTGTGAGTTTTTCCTTTATTTTTCATTTTCAATTAAACCTTGCTCTTCCAAATATATCTTAATATGCCTTTTGCTCCTGAAAAATCCGCCCTTTATTCGCATATAAATCTTTTGATAGTCTCTTTTGCTTATTACTTCTTTATCTCTTAAATTTTTTACAAATCTTCTTTGAATCCTGACTTTATTTATCCATGCCCTTTTCTTCGGCAGTCTTGCTGTTTTTTTGCCTTTTTTGGAGCCAAAGCCTTTTTGCCTGCCCTTCATTCTTTGTATTTTTCTTTTTCTCGCCCTTACTCTTGAAATTCCTCTTACCGGCTTTTTTGTTATTGCTTTTGTGCTTATTAATCCCCTTATATCTGCTTTGGTTATTGCCTCTTTCATATCATCAGCTCTTCCGGCATCCAATACGACTCTCTTCTTAGAGCATTTCAAAATCACAGCAGCCAGCCTTTTTTGTATTTTCAATTTCATCTTTAGGTCTTCTTAGTCAAAAGCTTGTCTTTCTTCTTTTTCTCCTCCTTCTTTTTCTCTTCCTCGGTTAACTTATCAGACAATTTTTCTCCTTTCTTTGATTTTTCCTGCTTCTTTTTCTCTTTCTTTTCCTTTAATTTCTTTTTCTCCTCTTTTCTCACATTAAGCATATCTTCAATCTTTTTCAAATACACCTTCACATCTTTAATATTCAAAATCTTTATTTGCATCTCTTCCAGTTTCTTTACAATCTCATATCTCTTTTTCAATCCTACACTGTTTCCAATTACTGCTCCTTCACTTTCTTTTTTTATTTTGATATTATTTAATGAAGCAACTAAAACAGGTTTCAAGCCGCTTCTATGTAAACTTCTGATTTTTACCGAACTTCTATAGCCTTGGCTCGGAGACCTTCTATAACCTTTTTTCTTCAGCCTCATCTTTGACTGAATTCCTTTTGATCTTCTCCATTTACGTTTAATCCCTAATTTTTTATGAGCATCTTGCCTGATAAAATTAGGCTTCTTCCCTTTCAATTTCCTCCTGATATCTAAAAGTTCTTTAAGTTCCATTTTATTTAATCGGCTTTCCGTCTTTGATAATAATATAACAACCATCTTGAAAAATCCTGCTATCATAGCCTGTTCTTCTTGTCAGCTGTTCTATATCTGCGCTTACTTGCCCAGCTATTTCTTTATCTTCACTCTCAACTACAATTTCATCGCCATCTACTTTTACGCTGGCACCTTTTTTCAGTTTTAAGACTCTCGGAGTTTTCTCCCCGAAAAAATTCTTGACTATAAGTTCCTCCCCGCTAACAGAAACATTAATAGGAAAATGCCCTGAGCATACCTTCAGTACATACTTATGCCCTTCAGTAACGCCTTTAATCATATTTTTTAAATGTGAAACAAAAGAGCCAATAATCTTTTTCTCTCTCTTTGTGTTCCTTGTAGCCTTAAAAAATACCTCATTACCTTTTAATTCCAGGTCTACATAGGGATTGTGAAATTTTTTTTTCACTTCCCCTTTTTGCTTTTTTAAAATCAGCATATTATCGTCAAGGCTAGCAGAAACACCTTCTGGCAATAAAACCTTCTCTTCCATCTTCTTTTCTTTGCCTTCCATTTTAATAACAATAAGCTAGTAACCTTCCCCCTGTGCCTTTATTCTTGGCATCATAATGAGGCATAATCCCCTGCGTTGTTGAAACAAAAATAATGCCTATATCCTTAGCAGGCAAATATCTTTTCTCAAACTTTTCATAATTATCTTTCTTTGAGTTATATTTCGGTTTTATTACTCCGCATTTATTGATCATCCCAATTAACTTTATTTTGATGTGATTCCCTCTGCCATCCTCTATTTCCTCAAAATCTCCAATATATCCATTTTCATTCATAATCCTTAAGACTTCCTTGATAGGCTTTGAAATAGGCTTGACCATACATTCGCTTTTGCCAATCTTCTCGCCGTTTAAAATGACTGACAAAACATTTGCCAACGGATCATTTAACATTTTAAAAAACCCCCCCTCATTTTTGCAAGACTGAAATTGATTATTTTCATTGTTTTACCTCATTAGTTGTATTTTTTAAATCCTAGTTTAGTTGCTATTTCCCTAAAGCACTGTCTGCAAAGGTTCAGCCCATATTTGCCAATATGGCCCTTTACGCTACCACATCTTCTGCATTTAGTTACACTAATTCCGAATTTCCTTGCTATAGGGGAATTATGTTTTATGAATTTCTTTAGCTTGATAGGCTTAGCCTTTAGCTGCTTGAAAACCTTTTTATAATCACTATATGACATTATTCCTCACCCAATTCCACATTTAATTCTTTTTTCATAAAATCAATTGCCTCTTCTTTTGTTATTCTGTGATTTTTTGGTACCTTTCTTCTAAGCAATCTCCTTTTCTTAATTCTATAGCCTGCTCTTTCAAGCGTAACGCATACTTCAAGGCCCATAATGCCTATTTTCGGGTCATACTTTGCCCCTTTTATATCAATATACTCCGCTATGCCAAAAGATATATTCCCTTGATCGTCAAATTGGCTTTCTTTTAGCCTTTTGTCTTTAGCATCCAATAATCTTGCTAGTAGCTCTTTTGCTTTTTTCTTCCTTAATGTAACTTTACATCCAATAGGCAGCCCAGGCCTCAATCCCCATTCCTGGAGTCTTTTATTAGTGACTGTCTTGACAGGTTTAGCTTCTGAAATATCCTTCAACAACACCAGAGCATTATCTAATCTAGACTGGTCTTTACCTGCTCCTATGTTCAAGGTTATTTTTTCTATTCTTATATTTCTTGTAGGATTCATCTTGCATTATTCCTTCTTTATAGACACAACAGGCTTATCAGTTCCGATAACAAAAGCATACTTCTTCAAAGTTTCAAATACTTCTCCACTGCTTTTATATTTGATCTTATCTCCGCTTATAGCTTCAACACTACCATATTCTCCTATGTGCTTGCCCCCTGTAAGATAAACCTGGTTTCCCTTTTCCAGTTTTAGGTGGCTCTTGATTGTATTTTTTGGAGATTCTATAACTAGTGTATCTCCTACTTTATAATCGCATTTATCCACTAAGATATTCTTTCCATCATATAGGTTCAATTGCATCTTCTTCCCGATTTTTTTCTTTCCTGTAATCTTACATGGTTTTAATCCGGATTCATTTTCGCCTATTTTCAATAAGCCTATTTTTTTTCTGTCAAAAACAACCCTGAAAGCCTCTTTTGTCTTATCTATCTTAATAACATCAAAAATGCCAACTGGAAACCTATGGTCTTTTCTTCTAATGCCATCAATAAGCACATTATGGCTGGATAAAATATTTTTTACTTCCCTTAGATTAACAGCATATTTCAGTAAATCTCTGAATATTACAGATATAGGTATACTCATTTTCAATGAATGAGGGCCTGAACTAGGCTTTACAATATACTTTATCCCCTTTCTTTTTACTTTCCATGTTTTAGGCATATAAAATCTTTTTAGATGGCTCATTTTATTTTTCCCCTTTCCATTATTTTTCTCCTCATCTTGTCATCCAAGCTTAATTCAGTAATCATCAGGTTAGATGGCTCAAAAGGGTAAGTCGTCTTTGTGCCGTCTTTCTTCACAACCTCTACACCCTCAATATAAATCTTCAGTCTTTTCAAATCCACTTTTTCAACCTTGCCTTCATGTTTTTTAAACTGTCCAACCATCACTTTTACTTTGTCTCCTTTTTTAAGGCCAAAATTTCTCTTTCCATGCTTCTTCCTAAGCTCTTTTGAAAGAATAGCCCTGACAAATTTTTGTCTTATATGCAAAGGAGCATTATACCTGTATTTGCGCTGCTTTCTTGGCTGCTTGCTGCTTTTCCACGTTGCTGAAAATTTTTTTTTCATTTTATACCACAATACTTGCAACTTTTGCAATGCCCGGCCACCTGTCGCATGCTTCTTTTGCAATAGCCCCTTTGAATATAGTGCCTTTTGGGTTTCCCTTATTGTCTTTCAAAACAACTGCTGAGTTATCTTCAAATTTAATCCTCGTTCCGTCTGCTCTCCTGTAGTCTTTTTTTTGCCTTACTATCACTGCAAAAACAGTCTGTTTTCTCATATCGGGCCTTCCTTTTCTCACAGAAGCCATTACTAAATCCCCTACCCCTCCGGCAGGAACCCTTCCTTTTACTGTCTTTAACCCTATAATTGTAAAAACCCTAAGTACTTTAGCTCCTGAATTATCGCAGGTTCCTATTTCACTTCCAATTGGAATTCCTCTGGTTATCCTCGCTTTAACTGGTCGCATCTTCCTCCTCTTCCTGCTTTTTCTTATCTTCTTTTTTTATCTTTTCAATCTTTTCACTTTGTTTTTTGAGCTCTTCTTTTGAAGGTTCATTAACAATATCTAAACCGTATAATTTTTTTTCTTCCTTCTTAATAACTTTTGCTTCATCTCTTGCTTCCATTCTTTCCTTGAAGCCTTTTTCCTGACCTAAAACTTCCAAAATAACAAACTTTTTTGTTTTGCTTAAAGGCCGGCATTCCATAATCTTAACCAGATTCCCGCTCTTGGCATTTATACAATCAGGGCTATGCACCTTTACTTTACTCTTCCTTTTTGCATATCTTTCGTATTTAGCCAGATAATACCATCCAACCCATTCAACTATTGCTGTTTTCTGCATTTTAGTTGAAATTACTGTGCCTACAAAGCTTCTCCCTCTGGTTTTCAAATTACCGTGAAAAGGACAATTTTCATCATTACATTTTTCTGAAATTTTCTTTTTCATACTTTCACCTTAATTTACCTATTTTTCAGTTTGATTCTATCCTCAGGCCTTGCAACTAATCTATCGCCTTCAACTGCAATCCTTTCATTTTCAATTGTGAATTCCATTTTGTTGTTCTTTTTGATAATTTTCTTAATGCCTTTTTTTGTCTTTATTGTGAGCATGTTTTTGGTTTCATCTATTATTTTTCCTTGTACATTCTTCCCTACAACTTCTACATGCATACCTATAAGCTCCTTTTTCAGGAGCCCTTCGAGCTTTTTTTCCATTCCCTTACTTTACTTCTATTGCATCTGGTGAAAAGCCAATATTCACAAGGCAACCTTTTACTCTATTTTTATGGTCGCCCTGCAGCTCTATTTTTCCTTTTTTTGAAGTTCCACCGCACGCAAACTCACTTTTAAGTTTTTTTGTAAGGTCTTTAAAGTCAATCTCTTTTCCATCAATGCCTTCTACTATTGTATAAAACTTGTTAAATTTCTTTTTCTCTAAATAGACCTTAATTTTTTGGCTTTCTTTTGCTATTGCCTCACACACACAAAGCTCTTTTACAAGGCCGCACTTAGGGCATATGTCAGTCATCCTTTTTTCTCTCAACCTCCTTATTTTCTCCTTCTTTTTCTTTGAGTATCGTCAAAATTTGTGCTATTGTTTTTTTAATAGCTCTAACTTGTCCTGGGCTTTTAGGGGCGGTGCCTATTGCAACCTGGGCATTTACCTTAATCAGCTCTTTTTTCAATTCTATTAATCTGTCATTCAGGCTTTCTCTATCCATGCCTCTGATTTCTTTAATCTTCATTTTTCTCTTTTTTTACCTTAGGGGATTTTTCTTTTGTCTCTTTTTCATCCTCTTTTAATTTGGGCTTCTTTTCTCCCTTCACCTCAGATTTTTCTCCTTCTTTTTCTGCAGCTTTCTTCTTACCTTCTGTAGCATCTTCTTTAACTTCTTCAACAATTTCTTCTTTCTCTCCAATAAGTTCAATGTTATCAGGCAGCTTGGTTGTAGGGGGCATAATCCTGACTTTGATTCCTATGACTCCTTTTTTTAATCTGGCTTGAACCTCAGATCTATCCACACCTGTTAATGCAATATCTCCGCACTTTTTCAGATAACCGGAATAAAATCTCCAGCTTTTAGCCCTGCTACCAGGTATCTTGCCGCTTATTCTAATCTCAATGCCTAATGCTCCTGAACTCATAACATCCCCCATAACTCTATAGCCCACAGCCTTGAATTTTTCAGGGCCAAACCTTTCCAGGGAATCCGCAATCCTTTCAGCAACTATATTCGCATCGAGATTAAGGTTTTCAACCTCGCCAATCTCTATCTGAGGATTTTCAAGGTTAAACTTTTTCTTCAAATTCTTTGTCAGCTGTTTTATATTCTGGCCTTTCCTCCCTACTATCAACCCAGGCCTTGAAGCATAGATGATTATTTTTTCCCCTAATGGCGTTTTGACCATTTTGGTATGGCTATGGCCTACATTCTTCAAATTGCCTCTGACATATTCCTCTATTTCATGTTCCTTTATTTTTTGTGAAATAAATTTTCTTTCAATCATTTTTTACCATCATTAATCTTTTTACCGGTACTTTTTTTCCCTTCTTTTGTTTCCTGAGGTTTAGTTTCTTTCTTCTCTTCTTTTACTTTAGGCTTTTCTTTGGCTTCTGGCTTAACTTCTCCCTTCTTCTCCTCCACTTTAACATCTTTTTTTGGCTTTTCTTTACCTTTTTCCCCTGCTTTTTCTTCAGCAACAATCTCCACATTTGTTCGTTTCATCTGCCTTCTTCTTTTTCTGCCAAAATGCCATGTTTTGCTTCCTTTATGTGCACAGATATGCATTATTGTCAAATTTGATGTATTCAGACCCTTAAACTGAGCATTAGCTTCAACAGCTTCCAGCAGTTTTATCAGCTCATTTGAAACCTTAAACGGGAATCTGCCTGGTCCAATCTTTTTTTTGTGACCTACATCTCCGTTAAACCTTCTAAACGGCATAGCTACCTTTTTTTCTGAAACTTTCTTTAAAATTTCTTTAGCTCCGCTAACCTTCTTACCTCTAATAAAATTACAGGCTTCTACTGTCTGCTTAAATGACATTGGCAGGTTTCTGCCCATGACTTTTGCCATATGTTCTTTGTTGAATTTTTTTACAGCATACTTTACCATTTTACTTTACAGATAAACTCCCGCTTGATCTTGTAGCTCCTATACCTGGTGCTGAATGTGCAACTCTCTGCCGAGTCATAGCAAACTCACCAAGGTAATGCCCAATCATCTCTTCCATT
>JADHVE010000030.1 GCA_016784195.1 Candidatus Woesearchaeota archaeon
AGTAAAGCCGTATTTCTTCTCAATCTCTTTCTCTAAAGAGCCAAGATTCACTCCAACCCTAATAGGAATATTATTCTGCTTTGCTGCCTCAACAACCTTGTTTACCTTCTCTTCACTTCCAATGTTGCCAGGATTAATCCTCAGCTTATCCGTATACTTTGCAGCCTCAACCGCTAACTTATAATCAAAATGAATATCTGCAACCAGAGGAATAGAAATATTCTCTTTTATTTTCTTCAGCGCTTTAACAGACTCCATATCAGGAACCGAAACCCTGACAATTTCACAACCTAGTTCTTCCAGGGAATGTATTTGTTTAATAGTTTCATCTGCATTTTTTGTTAATGTGTTTGTCATTGACTGAACAGCAACAGGATTATCTCCCCCAATCTTTACACTTCCAACATTAACAACTTTTGTTTGTTTTCTTTTTACCATATTAAGTATTATGTATATCAGTTTTACTTATTAATATTCCTGTTAACTGCCTTGTAATGCCTAGCTTTAAAAAAATAGTAGGTCCAAACACCATTTATTTGATGTTTATTTTTTGACCCCAAAAAACTAGATAATTTTTATTTCAGCATTTCTTTTATTTTTCTCAAAATATTATTCTTTGTCAATCCGCAAATCTCTCTCTGTTTATCCTGCTTAGCCTGCTCTATGAATTTATCAGGAATTCCAAGAATTTTTACCTTAGCATCAACATCATTCTCCTCTAACAACTCCAAAACAGCAGAGCCTAAGCCGCCTTTGATAGTACCTTCTTCCACTGTAATGATTTTTTTTGTTTTTTTAGCTATCTGCAAAATCAATTTTTCATCCAGAGGTTTAACAAACCTTGAATTAACAACAACTACGCTTTTCCCGGATTCCTTTGCTGCCTCTAATGCTTCATAAACAATAGGGCCTGCACCAATTACCGCTAAGTCTTTTCCATGCTTCAGAACCTCTGCTTTCCCCACATCTAATTTTTTAAAATTTTTATCTAATTTAGCCCCTAAAACCTCTCCTCTAGGGTACCTTATTGAAGAAGGAGAATTAAGAAATGTTGAAGTGTAAATCATATGCTGCATCTCATTCTCATCCTTAGGAACCATTATAGTCATGTTAGGGACAGTCCTCATGTAAGCAATGTCAAAAGGACCGTTATGGGTTGGTCCGTCATCACCCACAAATCCAGCCCGGTCTATAGCAAAAACAACAGGCAGATTCTGCAAAGCCACATCATGGATTATGTGGTCATAAGCTCTCTGCAAAAAAGTAGAATAGATTGCACAAACTGGTCTTAAGCCTTTAACAGCCATCCCTGCTGCAAACGTAACGGCATGTTCTTCTGCAATCCCCACATCAAAGAATCTTGAAGGGAACTCTTCTGCAAACTTATCTAAGCCAGTTCCCTTCTTCATTGCAGCTGTTATCCCCACTATTTTTTCATTTTTTTCTGCTAATCTTATCATAGTTTTTCCAAAAATGTCAGTATAAGTCAGTTTGCCAGGATTCTTCAGTTTCTTGCCATTGTCTATATTAAAAGGGCTCATGCCATGACACTTATAAGAATCATTTTCCGCAATATTATACCCCTTACCTTTCTCTGTTCTTATATGTAGAAGTACAGGCCCTTTTAATTTCTTGATGTTACTCAAAGCTTTTATCAATTCTTCAAGATTATGCCCATCTATAGGTCCAAAATATTTAAATCCTAACTCATTGAAGATCAAGCCGGGAGTTGCAAATATCCTGAGTTTTTCCTGCAGCTCTAAGATGGTTTTTGCCCTTTCCTTGCCAATAGCAGGTATCCTCTTAAGAAATCTCTCTGTTTTCTGTAAATTCTTAAAATATTTTTCTGATAAAACAACATGGTTAAGGTAGGATGATAAAGCCCCTACATTAGGGCTTATACTCATCCTGTTATCATTCAATATGACTATTAAATCTGTTTTTGATGCTCCTGCATTATTTAAGCCCTCAAAAGCCATCCCCCCAGTTAGAGAGCCGTCTCCTATAACTGCTATTACTTTATGCTCTTCATTTTTTAAGTCACGAGCTTTAGCAATGCCTAATGCTGCAGAAATTGAAGTTGAGGCATGTCCTGTACCAAAAGCATCATGCTCTGACTCTGCTATATTGCAAAATCCTGAAATCCCCTTATATTGCCTTAAAGTATGGAACTGCTTGCTTCTTCCAGTTAGGAGCTTATGAGTATATGCCTGATGGCTGGTATCCCACACCATCCTATCCCTAGGGGAATCAAAAACATAATGCAGCGCAATAGATAATTCCACAACTCCCAGATTACTGCCTAAATGACCCCCGTTTCTGGCAACAGTCTTTATTATCCTGACCCTGATATCTTTTGCTAACTGGTTCAATGCCTGCCTGGTTAGTATCCTAAGATCCCTAGGCTTCTCAATCTTATCTAGGATATTTACATCTGAATATTCAATCTTCTGAGCCATTTTCTCCCTTCCTCGTGGTAATGAATGAGGTTTTATAAAGGTTTTTAAAGAATAAAGAATAAAATTCTAATAGTAAAAGAACCAACAATTAAAAATCCAATAGCTATTACCCCTAAAAATACAAAAAGGATCACAACTCAAATAATTGTGCGTGAATTATATTGATATTGGCCAAAATTTAATAATAAAAATGGAAGATAAAGAAATAATTGATATTAAGAATGAAGAGCTAGAAGAAAAAGATCCTTGGTATAAAGGCCCAATCAGGATAATATTGACATTATTCCTGCTTTTATTAATCACCATGTGGGTATTTTCTTACTATGCTGTTAAGATTAACCCTTCCCCCGGAAAAATACCCCTTGTAGAAGAAGTTTTTACTCAAAATTTTGAAATAAACATCTCATCTAATCGGGATATGATAAACAAAGAAGATTATTTCAGCTTAATTGTGCCAAACGACCCAGTTATCAAACAAACTGCAGATAAAATAGCCAGTATAGCCTGTGAAGGGAGCAAAATCTGCCATGCCAAGGCCATATTTTACTTTGTAAGAGACAATTTCCAGTATGTCTCTGACCCAACTGATTTTGAATATGTAAAAGGAGCAAGAGAAAGCTTAGTTACTAAAACTCTTGACTGCGAGGATGGAGCAATTTTACTTGCTAATTTAATGGAGGCAGTAGGAATTGACACTCGTTTTGTATTCATTCCAAAACACGTTTATATAGATATCTGGCTTCCAGAAGCAGCCAAAAGATACAAACAAAAAGACAGCTGGATTTCTCTCGATGTAACATGCAAAAACTGCGATTTTGGGGAAATTCCTTTTCAAAACATAAATCAGAAAAAAACTTATTCTTAAACCTTAAGCTTATTTTACAATCTTCTTAAGTATCTGCATTACTTCTTTTCCTTCAACCTTTCCACGATACTTACCCATAACAATGCCCATGTAAGCCCCCAGATTTAAGCCAGGTTTTCCCTTGACAATGTTTTTTATCTCTTTTTCCAGATTACCAGAAGAAACAGCCTTATACTGCTTTAAATCTATTTTCTCTTTTTTAATTTTTCTGATTAATAGCTCTATAGCCGCCTCGTTGTTTATTTTGCCTTCATTCAGATATTCTAGAATTTCTTCAAAGTCCTTGTCTATTAATTGGGATACATCCAGATCAAACCTTTTTTTGATCTCCTTAGGTATATTAATCAGAACATGTGCAATAGCCGAGGGTGCTAATTTTTTAAATTTATTAGCATAATCCTCAAAATGAGTATGGTGTATGAGTTCTTTAGCTAAATCCGAGAGAATTTTATATTTTTTTTCAAACTCTGAAATTTTTTCTGTTAATAGCTTAGGAAGTTTCTTTCTTATCCTCTCAATTCTCTCTTTTGTGATTTTCACTGGCTTAACATCTGTCTCAGGATACATCCTTGCAGCACCAGGCATTGGCCTTAAAAAAGAAGTAGTAAAATCTTTTTCTGATTTTCTTACATGAGACTCTGCGTTTTTTTCTTTTATCTGCCTTTTGATCTCATTATTAATTGTTCTGGGTATTGAGCGCAAATCTTGAAAACCCTTAATCTCGACTCTTGGATGGTTTCTTATTGAAATATTAACATCCTGCCTGATTGTTCCTAAACCTCTTTTTATCTTGCCTGTTGACCGTAAAATCATGCCTAAAACAGCCGCCGTTTCTTTTGCATGCTCTGCATTTTTTATATCTGCCGCTGTGCCAATCTCTATAAGCCCTATTCCTAGCCTATCCAGCCTATACCTTACATATTCTTTTGTTTCTTCCAGCTTTTGCGCCGCTTCTTCTTCTAAGCAGACGATAGGAATCTTTACCTTTCCTAAAGAAGTTTCAACATAACCATCTTGTGCAACTAAAGCAGTCCTCTGAAATCCTGCAGTATTGCTGCCATCAACAACAGTCTTTCTCATCACCTGAATTTCATCAACTATTCTAGCATTTAGCAATAAAGCAACTTCTAAAGCAGCATCTAACAGCTTTTCATTTATCGGATCTGGAGGCTGCTCATCATATTCAACTAAACAAGTATCCTCAGAATTTGAAACATAAACAAAGTATTTGCCTTTCTCCATCTCGTGCTTTGCAGCAACATCAACTTCACCAGTCTCTCCAGCAACAGCCCTTAACCTTCTTATTACTTTTATATCCGGCTTTTCTATAGAGTTTATAGCAGGACAGTTGCAAAATAATTTCTTTCCTTCAAGCTGCTGGTGAATCTCCAACCCAGACTTAAAGCCTAATTTCTCATAATTTATTTCCATTTTTATTGATGTCTTTCCCAACCCAATTTTGTGTTCCTTTCGATTCTGTTTATACGATGCAGAAGATATTGGCTTCTTCACCATCCCTCTATAAAATCATAAAATTATCTCTACCTTTTTTATATCTTTATAACTAATCTCTATTAAACCTTTCGTTATTCTATCAAGATAAGGCAAAGGATGTCCTTCAGGATTTAAATTTTTATCATATTTTATCTTGTTCAGTAAATAGGTAACAGAAATCATTCTTCCAAAAACTCATCAACAGTTATCCTATCATTAATCTCTCCCCTAAGATTCTCAGTAACCATCTCTTTAACCTTCTCTTTAGGATAATTTCCTAATAACCATGCTAGTTTTACAAAAGCAGTTTCTGTTAACATATCCTCACCAAAAATAACTCCGAGATCTGCTAATCTTCTGCAGTTTGTATAAATATCTTTATGAACCTTACCAAAGATGCATTGGGAAGTTAAAACAATAACTCCGCCTTTAGATATAAATCTCTTTAATGCTTCATAATTTGGCAGATTTGGCAGAGTATTTGTTGGAGCCTGCCCAATGCCAGTTCCTTCTAACACCAAACCTTTATATCCTTTTTCTGTCAAAATATTAAAGAGATCAGGCTTCATATTGTTATAAGTCCTAATAATTGCAACTTTCTCTTCAAACTTATTTTTCATTGAAACTGGATTTTTATTCCGTTTAGCATAATCCTTTTTAACAAATTTTATTTTTCTTGTGTTAAAATCGATAGTTGCAACAGGCTTGTCATTCACAGCTTTAAAAGCATCTCTCCTAGAAGTATGTAATTTTCTTGTTTTTGTTCCGGGTAATATTACACAATTATTATCTCCAGTTTCTTCATGAAGGCAAATTCCAACACCTGCAAAGTCAGTTTTTGCTATAAATTCAGCCCCGCAAATTAAATTCATTGCAGCATCAGTACTTCCTCTATCTGAGCTTCTTTGAGAACCAACAATCAACACAGGAATTGGAAGATTTTCAAAAATAAAAGATAAAGCAGCTGCAGTAACAGCCAAAGTATCAGTGCCGTGCCCTACAATAATGCCGTCACTTCCTTTTTTTATCTCATTCTTTATTGCATTTGCAATTTCTCCGTACTCTTTAAAAGTAATATCTTCACTCATCATATTACTAACCAAAACAGATCTTAAGTTTGCTATTTTTTTTATCTCAGGAAATTTTTCAATTAAATCTTCAACAGAAAAAGAAGCAATAACTCCCCCAGTCATATAATCAACCTTAGCAGCAATCGTCCCCCCAGTATGAAGTATAGAAATAGTCGGCTTTTTCTTATCAATTCTAACTTTTTCTTTTTTCGTTTTTTCGTTTTTTTTATATTTTCCAACAACTTCAATTTTTTTAATCTTCTTAGCATCAATCCCTACATTATACCCGTTATCCAGCTTAACAACAACAGCATCAGTCTCTTCATTAGGCATCAATGTACCTTCAACTGCCTCATCCTTAGTAATAACCTTAACCTTATCACCTGCCTTTGCTTCCATAGAAACAATATAATACATTATTTATATAAAGTTTTTGGAAAGATTTATAAAATCTAATTCATTCCAAACAAATGAAAATCATGGCTGAAAAAGAACTGAAATTGAAGGTTGCAGAAGCGATACAAGACGATGTAAATAAAGGCATAGTCAGGATTGACTCTTCTGCCTTGAGCGAGATAGGAATAAGGCCGGGAGATGTAATCGAGATTGAAGGTGAAAGGAAAACAGTCGCAATAGCAGACCGTGCTTATCCAGGAGATATAGGCCTTAACATAATAAGGATGGACGGCATCATAAGAAAAAACAGCAAAACAGGCATTGGAGAAATCATAAAAGCAAGGCCTGTTCAGGTAAAGGAGGCAAAAAAAGTAGTTATTGCTCCTGCAAGAAAAGGAATCATGATACGCGCTTCTCCAGACTTATTCAAGCAGGGCCTGCTTGGAAGAGCTTTAGTCCGTGGAGACATAGTCTCTTTAGGAGGAACTAAAAGAAGAAGAACAACTACCTCAAACAACCCATTTTTTGAAGATATTTTCAGCAGCCTTTTGGATGAAAGCATGGTAGGCTTCGGCTTCGGAGACCTAAAATTTGTTGTAGCTGATACAAATCCCAAACAAGCTGTGATTATAACAGACCAGACAGAAGTCATTTTCAACCCGGAAGCAGTTGAAATCAAAGAAGAGCTTGTTCCTGAAGTAGCATATGAGGATATCGGCGGCTTAAAAGAAGAAATCAAAAAAGTCCGAGAGATGGTAGAGCTGCCATTGAAACACCCTGAAATCTTTGAAAGGCTAGGTATTGAGGCTCCAAAAGGAGTTCTGCTGCATGGCCCTCCAGGAACAGGAAAAACCTTATTAGCTAAGGCTGTTGCCAACGAAACAAATTCTCATTTTATCCTAATCAATGGCCCAGAAATTATGTCAAAATTTTACGGCCAGAGTGAAGCAAACATCAGGGAAAAGTTCGAAGATGCAGAAAAAAATGCTCCTTCAATAATTTTTATAGACGAAATTGACGCTATTGCCTCCAAAAGGGAAGAAACCCGTGGAGAAGTAGAAAGAAGAGTAGTAGCCCAGCTTCTGGCATTGATGGACGGCCTGCAAAGCCGCGGCAAAGTCGTTGTAATAGCCGCAACAAACGTCCCTAATATTCTTGATCCTGCTTTAAGGCGCCCAGGAAGGTTTGACAGGGAAATTGAGATAGGCGTTCCTGGAAAACATGGGAGGCTCAATATTCTAAAAATACACACAAGGAATATGCCGTTAACAAAAAATGTCAACTTAAACGAGCTATCCGAGATAACATACGGTTTTGTTGGAGCAGATTTGTCATCATTAGCAAAAGAGGCAGCAATGATAGTCTTAAGAAAAGTCCTTCCTGAATTAAGATTAAAAGAAGATGAACCAATACCTAAAGAAGTTTTAGAAAAATTAAGGATAAGTCAAGAAGATTTCAAAGAAGCCTTAAGGTATGTAAGACCTTCTGCGTTAAGAGAAGTCTTAGTTGAGATTCCAAATGTCAAATGGACCGATGTTGGAGGCCTGGAAAATGTTAAGCAGGAACTGATAGAAGCAGTTGACTGGCCGCTAAAAAACCCGGAATCATTTAAGCGCTTAGGAGTAACACCCCCTAAAGGAATTCTCCTTTATGGCGCACCTGGAACAGGAAAAACAATGCTTGCAAAAGCAGTTGCCCATGAATCTCAGGCTAATTTTATTTTAGTTAAAGGCCCTGAATTGCTGAGCAAATTTGTTGGAGAATCAGAAAAAGCAGTAAGAGAAGTTTTCAAAAAAGCCAGGCAAGTTTCTCCAACAATAATCTTCTTTGATGAAATTGATTCATTAGCTCCAAGAAGAGGCCTAAGCTCTGATTCACATACTTCTGAAAGAGTTGTCAACCAGATGCTGACAGAAATAGACGGCTTGGAGGATTTACATGATGTTGTTGTAATCGCAGCAACCAACAGACCGGATATGGTTGATACAGCCCTATTACGACCAGGAAGGTTTGACAGAATGATTTTAACTCCTGTGCCTGATGAAAAAACAAGGCTGGAAATATTCAGAGTCCATACAAAAGGAATGCCTATAAAATATAGTAGAACCATTAAAGGATCAGATAAAAAAGAAAATAAAAAAATTAATATTGCCAGTAAAATAGCTGGTGATGAGCCAATCAGAGAAAAAGATATACGAGCTTCTTCAAAAAAAGAAATAAAAGTAGATACGAAAAAAGATGAATTTTTACTGGAACTTGCTAAAATAACAAAAGGATATGCAGGAGCAGATATTGAAGCTATCTGCAGGGAAGCAGCAATCTTTGCCTTAAGGGAAGATATCTCCACCAAAGAAATCACAAAAAAGCATTTTGACAAGGCAATGAACAAGGTAAGGCCCTCTGCAACAGAAGAGATAGAAAAAGCATACACGGATTTACAGGATCATTTCAGCTCAGCCAGAGGAAAGCAGATGAAAGAAGAAAAGCCAACTTATATGGGTTAACGATTGTTTCTTATCCAGACTCCAATCTATATCAAAAGAGTTTCTATCAGGTTGAACAAATACCCAGTTAAGATTATTGCCAAGCCTACAATACCAAAAAATATTGCAATCAGTTTTAGTTTCATTGCTCTTCTCAGTATAATTGCCTCTGGAAAGCTCAATGCAGATACAGCCATCATAAAAGCAAGTACAGTTCCTAATGGTATTCCTTTCTGAAACAATACGACTGCAACTGGAACTATTGCTGCGCAGCTTCCGTACATAGGAATTCCAAGAATAACTGCTATCGGGACTGCAAATATACCTGTTTTGCTTATCATGTTCTGGATAATCTCCTGAGGAATATAATTATGGATTAACGCTCCAATTCCTACTCCTACAAGAACCCATAACCACAATTTCCCTACAATAGATCTTGCTTCTTTTAACCCAAACAAAACACGCCCCATTATGTTCTTATGATTTCCTGTATTTTTTACTGAGCTGTTTTTTGCAATTAAATCCTTAACGAGGTGCTTCTCTAAGTTCATTTTTCCTAAAATCAATCCTGAAATGGTTCCAATTAAAATTCCACTGGTTACATACAGCGCAGTAATTTTCCATCCAAAAAATCCAAACATCAGCACAACCAGATATTCATTGATTAAAGGAGAGGTTATCAAAAATGAAAAGGTAATTCCTAAAGGGATCCTTGCTTCTAAAAAGCTCAAAAAAATAGGGATTGAAGAACAGGAACAAAAAGGCGTAACCGCCCCAAACAATGAGGCAATTAAGTTTCCGGCTCCCCCCTTTCTTCCACTAAGCCACTTCTTTATTTTTTGCTGGGAAATATATGTTCTTAAAAAGCCGATTATAGAAATCATAACAAATAACAGCAGAATGATTTTGATAGAATCATAAATAAAAAAGTTTATTGCCTGAGCTAGCCTTGTCTCAGGATTTAATCCAAGGATGCTATACACTGCCCAGTCAATAGCTATTTGCAACATTTGTCATCAGAGTTACTTTCGCAAAGGCATTTTTTCTTGGATTTTTTTTCTATTTCTTTGTCCAGTTTATCGATCAATTTTCCAAATAAGCTTCTTCTCTTCTTAGCCATTTTAGTTTTCAAGATATTTCTTAATTTTATCTTTATCTTTTAGGCAGCACATCAGGAAATTTGCCTCTTTCCTGGTCGATATTATCTTAGCTTCTTTTAGTGTTTCTATATGCCTAAAAATTACAGATTGGTCTCTTTTAAGAAGCTTTGATAACTCACAAATACAGGTACATCTTTTTTTATTCAATAAATATTCAATAATCTTCAGCCTTATTGGCTCCCCCAAAGCTTTATAAAATTTTGATTTTTCTTCTAAATTTAACATTTGCATATTTGCACAAACGAACAAATATTTAAACCTTTCTTTTTTATGTCAAAAATCAACGGGCTAAAGCCCAGGACGCATTCTTGAGCATGCTCAAAAATCTCCAGCTTATTCCTGGCTAAATTACCTGAGCTTATATGGGTTTAGGTAATTTCCAAACATCTTGAAAAACAAGGTTTTTCAAAAATAAAAATTTCTGGATTTTTGGTAAAAGGAATTTTATTGTTTTAAGAAGTATATTAGTAAGTTTTTCTAGAAAACAGAACTAGATTATTGTAATAGTTAAAAAATAAAGAATGATAATTTATCAATTATCCAATATATCCTTTATCATCTCCAGCCTGCACCTTGGGCATAGGTATTGGAGGAGGCAGATTAATGTTCTGGCTTAGAATCAAAGACTGCACATTGCATTTTGTAAGGATTGTATTCAAAACAACTGTAGAAATATCTTTTGAAAGTTTCTTGTCTTTCTTCCATCCATCAAGAAGTTCTTTTATCTTCTTCTGCTCTGCCATATAGATAAGATGTCCTTCTAATTTAATACTCCCAAAATCAGGATCATATTTAGCGATAAACTCGAATACAAACTTCAAGGCATTCTGCTTTTCTTTCCCTAGATTTAAGTTCTGCTCTTCGACATTTTTTATTGTAACATTATTGTTAATGTTAATCTTCCCCTTAACAGGACCTGTTTTTTCAGCATTTATTTTTGTAAAATCAAAACCAACTATAGTCATAATAATCACCTTAAAAATTTTAATTAATTTTGAATTAGATAATCTCCGCCTTTTTATAAATCTTTTTGTTTTTATCATAGATTATAAAATAATATTAATTTTTACGATAGAATTATAAAGTCAAAAATATTTTATTTGTTTATGCCCAAGAAATCAAAAGAAAAAGTCAAAGCAATGAAAATCAAAGATTTCCAAGTATTGAATATTCCATTCAGTTAAAAATGACGAAAGAAAAATTCAAGGTAATGCACAATGTTTTTGATAATTTCACTAACAAGCTTTTGTTTAAATTGATCACTAAAGGCTGCTTTAAAGGCATGGAAAGCCCGATAAGCATAGGCAAGGAAAGCAATGTTTTTTCTGCTTTGACTGAAGAGGGCAAAAGAGTAATTATCAAGATATACAGACTTGAAACCTGCGATTTTAACAGGATGTATGATTACATTAAACACGACTCTCGATTTCACAATATAAGAAGAAAGAAAAGAAAAATAATCTTTGCATGGGCTCAGAGAGAATACAAGAACTTGTTAAGGGCAGAAAAATACGGGGTAGTTGTGCCTAAGCCAATCGCTTTTTTAGGCAATGTGCTTGTTTTAGAGTTCATAGGAGAAAAAGATAATATAGCACCAAAACTAAAAGACAAGATTCCGGAAAATAAAAAACAATTCTTTAATGAAATAGTAGTCAACATCAAAAAACTGTACAAAGCAAAGCTGGTTCATGCTGATTTATCCGCTTTTAATATTCTGAATCTGAATGAAAAACCGGTTTTTATTGATTTCTCGCAGACGACAACATTGGAGCATCCAAGAGCAATGGAATTTTTAGAAAGAGATGTTAAAAATATTTACAATTTTTTTAATAAGCATGGATTAAAAACAGAAATAGAAAAAACAATAAAATTGATCAAAAAATAATTATTCTTTACATAAAATAAAAAAAGATTTGATTTAAAAATGAGTATCGAAGAAAACATAAAAAATTTAAGAAACAGTATTCCTGAAACTGTTCAGATTCTTGCAGCAGCAAAAACAAGAAGCATAGCTGAAATAAAAGAAGCAGTTAATTCTGGAATTAGGATTTTTGGTGAAAACTATGTCCAGGAAGCAGAAAAAAAATATTCAGGAATAAAATGCAAAATTGAATTATTCTTCATTGGACACCTGCAAAAAAACAAGATTAACCGTGCTTTGAAAATATTTGACATCATAAACATAGACTCAATTGAAATAGCAGAAGCAATTGACAAAAAAACAGATAAAAAAATAAAAATTTTGGTAGAAGTTAACATCAGCAGCGAGCCAGGCAAGCATGGCTGCAAGCCGGAAGAATTAATGGATTTAATTAAAAAAATTTCAAGATTAAATAATGTAGAGGTTATTGGCCTAATGGCAATGGCTCCTTTTCTCAAAGATACAGAAAAAATAAGGCCATATTTCAAAAAAATGAAAATTTTATTTGAGAATATTAAAAAATTAAAAATAAAAAATGTAAAAATGGATATTTTATCGTTGGGAATGACGCATGATTACAAAACAGCAATAGAAGAAGGCTCTAATCTGATAAGAATTGGAAGTTTGATTTTCAGCTAAATCTCCTCCTTAACATTAGCCGTACTAACCATTGTAAAAGTATGCTTTACTCCTTTTTGTTCCTTTCTGAACTTTATTAAAAAATCATTAAACTCTTCAACATCCTTAAACTTCAGTTTCAGCAACAGATCATACTCTCCGGTAATTCCAAAAATTTCCTTAACATGCCCGTCATTGATTATTTTGTCATTTATATATTCTGTTGTGCCGCCTTTTATCAACATAAAAACAATAAAATTCTCATCCATAGCCTTATTATTCAGCTTTAAGGTAAATTTCTCAATGATTCCTTTATTAACCAGCTTTTTAATTCGTTCATGCACTGTGCTGGGCCTTATTTTTGTTTTCTTAGCAACATCCCGGATAGTAAATCTAGAATTTTCTTTCAAGACATCAATTATTGAATGATCTTTGTCATCTAATTTCATTTTAAAATGGCTCTCTGAATCAAGAATTATAAAAAAATTTAGGGGTGTCCAAAGAGCCCAAAAAAAGATTGTCCAGCTTATATATAAATTTTTCTAATTCTGTCCAATTTTTTCAAATATTTTTGGACATTGTATATAATTTTAAAGAAAAAGTATATAAATAATACAATATTTCCTATAAAGATGGAAATAAGAAAGATAAAAGAAAATGAAGTAGAACAGCTAGTTCCTTTAATGCAAATCCTTTTTAGCAAATGGGAAGAACTAGATAGATATGATAAACTAGATCAAAAATATTTTAGGGGAGAAACCCATACTAATTTCTTAAAAGAACACATAAAAAAATCAAATCTAATTATAGCAGTTGAAAATAAAGAAATAATTGGTTTTATAGACGCAGAAATCAAAGAGAGGCCTAAACTATATCAAAACAAGAAAGAAGGCCAGATTAATTTGTTATATATTAAAGAAGAGCACAGAAGCAAAGGAGCTGGAAAAAAATTGATTGAAGAGGTATTAAATATTTTTAAAGAAAATAATATAACTTTTATAACAGTGAACACTCATGCCAGAGATAAAGAAGCAAATGAATTCTGGGAAAAAAGAAGTTTTAGAAAATATAATATACAATATATAATGGAGGAAAATAAAAATGGATAAAGGAGAAAATTACGAAGTCAAGGATCTTAAATTAGCAGAGCAGGGCAAAAAAAACATAGAATGGGCAGAGTTCCAGATGAAATCTCTGTTAAAAATAAAAGAAAGGCTTGAAAAAGAAAAGCCGTTAAAAAACACAAAGATAGGAATGGCCTTGCATGTCACAAAAGAAACAGCTGTTTTAGTCAAAACATTAATAGCAGGCGGAGCTGATGTCGCTATTTGTTCTTGTAATCCATTATCAACACAAGATGATGTCGCTGCTGCATTAGCAGAAGAAGGAATAAAAGTCTATGCCTACAAAGGAGAAACAAAAGAGGATTATTATAAATTCCTGAACAAGGTAATTGAATTTAAGCCGCAAATAACCATAGACGATGGCTGCGACTTAGTGAGTGAGATACATTCAAAACATGCTGAACTTATAAAAGACATGATTGGAGGAGCAGAAGAAACAACAACCGGAGTCATAAGGCTGAAGGCCATGGAAAAAGATAATGCATTAAAATATCCTATGGTGGCTGTAAATGAATCTGCCACAAAACACTTAATGGACAATGTCAAAGGAACCGGGCAGTCAACTATCGACGGCATTTTAAGAGCGACCAACATATTAATTGCAGGAAAAAATTTTGTGGTATGCGGGTATGGAGATTGTGGAAGAGGTGTAGCTAAAAGAGCAAAAGGGATGGATGCCAATGTCATTGTAACAGAAGTTGATGCTTTTAGAGCTCTACAAGCAGCTATGGACGGCTTCAGAGTAATGCCCATCAAAGAAGCTTCAGAAATAGGAGATATCTTCGTTACAATAACAGGAAACAAAAACATTATTGACATTGAGCATATGCAATTAATGAAAGATGGAACAATCTTAGCTAATTCAGGACATTTTGATGCTGAAATCAACATAAATGGGTTAAAAAAAATAGCAAAGAATCAAAGAAAAATAAGGCCGTTTATGGATGAATTTACATTGAGCAATGGAAAAAAGATACTTATCTTAGGAGAAGCTAGGCTTATCAATTTAGCGGCAGCTGAAGGCCATCCCTCAACAATAATGGCAATGTCCTTTATTAACCAGGCTTTTGCCTGCGAATATTTAATCCAGAATAAAGGAAAATTAGAGGCAAAAGTCTATGTCCTGCCAAAAGAAAAAGACGATGAAATAGCTAGATTACAGCTTGAGGCTATGAACATCAAAATTGACTCAATGACACCAGAGCAAAAAAAGTACAGCTCTTCATGGAAAGAAGGAACTTAGATCTTTATTCTTATTATTTTTAATATTTATTTTTTTATTTTTTCAAACAACAATTTCATTTTTTTCTTTTAATTACTGCAAATAACAGTTATCACTCTTACTGGCTCTCCCCTCTTTTCATCAAAGATTATCCTCTCGTGCTTGATCAGGTTTTTATGGTTAGGGCAGCTTGGAACTGCTTTCGCTGCAGCCATTGTAAAAGGTTCTTCTTCGCAACATTCAATTTTCTGAGTTGAGTCATAATCAACTATCCAGCCTTTTTTGGACATAT
>JADHVE010000031.1 GCA_016784195.1 Candidatus Woesearchaeota archaeon
CTTGTTTTTAATCTTCATAAAAGAATAAGCCTTAGAGCATACAGGGCAGTTTATATTGCCGCAGTTGAATAAAGGGTGGTCTTTTGCGTTCAGAGATGGAAGTTTCATTAAACTAAGAAAGTAATAGTTAAATTAAAAGTTTTTGGATTAAGATGTTTTTCTTAAAGAAGGGTAAAATTTTCTAAGAGGGGCACATTAAACCTTGTAACCAGAATCCTTGCAAAATCTCCGATCTCAATTTTACTGAAATTAATATACCTTGCATTATACTTAATCAGTCTTTGATATGTTACTTTATGTTTTTTTACAATCCTCAATAAATTACCCTTTTTTTAACAGAATGATCAAACATACATCCCCTGGATATTACCCTACTTTCCAGATGTATAACTCTGCCTATTTTATGTAATCTCCAATTAGTTAAACATTAGTAATTTATTTATGTTCAATATTGTAAACAATTTAAAAGATAGATTTAAATAGTGAAGTATGCTCTTGATTTTTTATTATATTTTTTATATAAAATGTTACCGAAAAAACAAATAGAAGAAATCAGGGACGAATTAAAACATTGCAAAAGGCCTTTGTTCTTTTTTGATGATGATGCTGACGGCTTGAGCTCTTTTTTATTATTGTATAGGTATATCAAAGAAGGCAGCAGCGTAGTAATCAAGACAATACCAAAAATTGATAATAAATTTTTGAGGAAAGTAAAAGAATATGAGCCTGATAAGATATTCATCCTAGATATTGCGCAGGTCGAACAGGGGTTTATTGATGCTGTTAAGATACCCATAATCTGGATAGACCATCATGGTCCTTTTGAATGTTCAGGAAACATAAAATATTTTAATCCAAGATTGATAAAAAAGGATTTATTGCTGCCTGCAACAGGGATTTGCTACGAAGTTGTAAAGCAGGATTTATGGATAGCGATGGTAGGCTGTATTGGCGATTATTATATGCCTGATTTTTTTGATGAATTCAAAAAAAAATATGCCGATTTAATCGGAGATTCAAAGAGTGTTGAAGATATTTATTTTAACAGCAAATTTGGAAAGCTGATTGATCTATTCTCTTTTATTTTAAAAGGCAAGACAAGCGACGCCTTAAAACATGTAAAAGTTTTGACAAGAATCAAAGAGCCTTATGAAATACTCAATGAAGAAACCCCTCAGGGAAAATTTCTTTTTAAGAAATACAAACAAATAAATGAGGGATATGAAACTCTGTTAAACGAGGCTTTAAAGGCAAAACCAGAGCAGGGCTTTTTTATTTTTATTTACCCCGATAATAATACGAGCTTCACAAGCGAATTGTCTAATGAGCTGCTATACAGGTTCTCGGATAATGTGATAATTGTGGGGAGAGAAAAGAACGGGGACATAAAGATGAGCCTAAGGTCAAAACACAAGACAATTCCAGAAGCTTTAGCAAGGTCTTTAGCTGGTTTAGAGGGTTACGGCGGAGGCCATGAGCATGCCTGCGGAGCAAATGTCAAAAAAGAGCAGTTTGAAGAGTTTGTTAAAAGATTAAGAGAAAATTTAAATTAAATTTATTCAAAAAAGCCAGATAATAAAAATAACAAAAAATAAAAAATCAAACCTTTAAATTCTGGTTTATCAGGTTAATAATTCTGTCTTTTTTATCCTTGCTCTTTGTTCTTTTTTGGTAAACATCAAAGTTTTCCTTTTTTATTTTCAGGTTAAACCTGTTTATCTTTTCATTTATCCTGTTCAGCCTGCTTATCACCATCCTCAGTTTGCCTTCCATGTTTTCAGGTATAGAAAGAACAAGGATTTTTGAATATTCATTATTAAGGTAAAAAAGCTTGTTACCTGAAAATATCTTTTGCTCATCTTTCAGTAAGCTGCACCATATCTCGCTGTTTTTGTCTTTTTTTAATGTTAAAACAATCGCTTCTTTGTAGGAATTTGTTTCTATAAGATTCATTTCAATAACATCATTATTTTGTTCAATATCCTGCTTAAACTCCTTGACTCTTACATCATCTACAGTAGTAAAAGCAAAATACTCAATATTATTGATGCTTCTATCAACATCTATATGAGAAATAAAGTTCCTATACAGAGGTTCTTCCCCCATATCAATCACCCCCTAACAGTAATTTGCCTTATAATATTTAATGGTTTCGAAAATTTTCAATTTTCGAATACCCTGAAAAGCTTTGCTTTTCTTTGGTTTCGAAATTATGAAGTAATTTCGAACTTCAAAATTCTTTGAATTTTGTAAGTTTCTGAAAAAACCAATAAAAAATAATCAATAATAAAAAATGTCAGTAATAAACAAACAATAAAAATAACATGATAGTGCACAAACACAATAACCATTATGGGTTAGCAGGGTTGTGATTTTTTATTTTTATTGAAATTTCTATAATAAAAAAAATAATCAAAAAACAAAACTAAAAAACACGCAAATAATTGAGTGTGTGTAAAATCTCCTGATGGTAAAATAATTTAAAAACAATTGTTAAAATAGATTTAAAATAATTAAATTTATAAACAGACTTCATCTCTCATCTCTTAATGCGTCGATGGTCTAATGGCTATGACTCGAGCCTTCCAAGCTCGCTATCCGGGTTCGAAAATTTAATTTTATCGGAAGTCCCGGTCGACGCATTTTTTTTTAAACTAAAATGGCTAGAATTCTATACGGCATAGCGGGAGAAGGTATGGGGCATGCTATCAGAAGCAAGGTTGTAATTGAGCATCTGTTAAAAAAACACGAGCTTATAATTGTTTCCAGCAGAAAAGCATATGAATTCTTATCAAGTCATTTCAGTAATGTTTATGATATTCATGGAATGCATCTCAATTATAAAAACAATAAAGTCCAGAGCATTAAAACCTTAATCCATAACGCATACAAGCTGCCTAAAGGCTCTTACCATACTCTTAAAAGGCTGATAAGCATATTAAAGAAGTTTAAGCCAGATATAGTTATTTCTGATTTTGAGCCGTTTACAGCTTTGACTTCAAAATTTTTTAACATTCCTCTGATAAGCATAGACAATATGCATATTATGACTAACTGCAGGTTAAAGATACCTAAAAGATACTACAAGGATTATCTGGCAGCAAAGCTTATCATAAAATCTATTATTATAAAAGCAGATTATTACCTTATAAACACCTTTTGTTATCCAAAAATCAAAAAGAAAAATACCTTTTTATTTTCGCCGGTATTAAGGAAAGAGATAATCAACGCTAAAGTAAAAAACAAGGATTTTATTTTGGTTTACCAGACTTCTGGAAGCAATAAAAAGATTAAGGATGTTTTAAATAAGATAAATGGGAAATTTATCATATATGGTTTTGATGAAAACAAAAAAGAAAAAAACATCACTTTTAAAGAATTTGATGAAGCAGGATTTATCGAAGATTTAGCATCATGCAGGGCTTTGATTACTAATGGGGGATTCAGTACAATAGTTGAAGCAGTATATTTGGGAAAACCCGTTCTGTCTGAACCAATAAGAAACCATTTTGAGCAGATTCTGAACGCAATCTTTGTTGAGAAAATGGGCTATGGTGAATTTCATAAAAAGATAAAAGTTGATAAAATTAATGGATTTATCTCAAATATAGGCATTTATAAGAAAAATTTAAAGGGATACAAGAAAGAAGGAAATCCGGGAATTCTGGAGAAATTAGACTATATGATCGGCAAATTAAATCTTTAAGCTAACCAGCTTGCTCATCCCATGCTCGTCCATTGATACGCCGTAAAGGTTGTCTGATTCTGAAATAACTGAATCATTGTGAGATATTATAATATACTGCACTTTTTCTGAATATTTTCTTATTAATTTGGAGAATTTTTCTGAATTGTGCTTGTCTAAAGCAGCATCCACTTCATCCAGAACATAAAAAGAAGCTGGCTCATGCTCCTGTATAGAGAATATAAATGCTAAAGCTGTCATGGTCTTTTCTCCTCCAGACAAGCTCCTGATATCAAGGAATTTCTGACCTGTAATCTTGACATTTATCCTCAAGCCTGCCTCAAACGGATTCTGAGGGTCTTCTAAAACAAGATAAGCATCCCCTTTTGAAGACAAGACAGAAAAGAATTTCTTGAAGTTCTCGTTTACAATCCCAAATGTTTTCATGAAAAGCTCTTTCTTTTTTCCTTCTATCTCCCCCATCATGACCAAAACATCTTCTTTCTCTTTGGTTAATCTGCCCTTTTTTTCCAGCAGGCTTTTGTATTGTGTTTCCACTTCTTCATAAATCTCCAAAGCCCTCATATTGACAGAGCCAATCTGCTCCCTTAATTTTTCAAATCTGCTTATATCATTTTTTAATTGCTGCTCATTTTTCTCGGTATTCAGTTTTACCCCTTCATATTGCCGGAATTCCTCTTTTAAGGCAGCTAATCCTGCTGAGATGCCTGCATTTTTTAAAGAAAATGTGTTGTTCTTTATCTCAATGTTTCTGCTTTCACTTAATTTCTGGTTTATATTATTTTCATTTTTTGTGATTTCTTCATTTACTTTACTTCTTTTTGCAAATAAGCCTTTAAATTGGGCATAAAACTCTTTTGCTTCTTCTTCTTTTTTACTAAGGATAGATTGTTTTTCTTCAATGTTTTTTGTTAATACATTATATTCTTTTTTGAATTCTTCTTTATCTTTATCCAGTTGTTTTATGATTTGGCGTGTCTTTTCTTTTTCAGGCCCATAGATATTAAGAATTTGTGTATCTATGTTTCTTATTTCTGAATTCATTCTTATGATGTCTTCATTTATCTGGCTTAATTTTTCTTCAAATGTGTTTAGCTCTGCTAATAAAGTCGGATTTCTGAGTTGTGAAATTTCTGCCCTTAATTTCTGTTTTTCTGTTTTGATCTCTGCTAATTCTTTGTTCACATTAGATATTTTTTGGCTTACTTTTTGTATTTCTGCTTCTGTATGTGTCTCTTTTTCTGCCAGCTCTTTTTTTTGCTGTTTTGAAGCTCCAATGTCTGATGGATCTAAATGAAGGGATTTTTCTGTTTTTATTATATCCCCCTCTAAGTTAGCTTTTTTATCTCTGAGCTCTGTTATTGCTTGTTCATTTTCTATTTTCTTTTTTTCAGCTTTGTCGATTAAAATTTTAAAATTAGAGATTATAGCTTCATACTCATCAATATCTTTTGCAAAGTTTTTTTCCTTAAAGCCAAGGCCCTTTCTTTTTGCTCTGAAACCGCCGTGCATCACTCCGCTCAGCTCCGATATATCCCCTTCCAAAGTTACAAATTTTGCTTGGCCTATCCCCAGTCTTCTTGCAACATCAATATCATCTACTACTATTGTGTTTGCAAAAACATAGGAGAAGATGTTTTTGAATTTTTTATCATAAGAAATAAGGTCTAAGGCAAGGCCGTGAGAGCCTTTTGAGTCAGCAAGCTCTGTAATCTTTTTGTTTAACTGCTTTTCCTTTATCTTGTTTAAAGGCAAGAACGTTGCAATACCCAGCTTATTTTGTTTGAGGTATTTGATTAATTCAGCAGCAATTTTTTCATCTTCTACAACAATGCTCTTTATTCTGGGGCCTGCTGCAATCTCTAATGCTAATGAATATGTTGAGGATACTTTGCCTAAATCAGCTACCGTGCCATAAATCCCTCTTTTTTTGTTTTTTTGCTCCAGTATCTTTTTAATTGCAATATCCGAAATAGTGAATTCCCTTCTTCCTATGTCCCTTACTCTTAATTTTGCAAGTTCTTCATTGGAAGCTGCAATTTTTTTCCTTGCATTATTTAATTGCAGGGCCAGGTTAGAATCCTGGTCAAGTAGTTTGTTTAGCTCTATAATTGAGCTTTTGAATTCTTTTCTTTTGTTTTTTAGCTCTTCAACCTGTTTTTTATGGGAACTTTCTATATCCATTACTTTTTTTATTTTCGCGTCTATAGTTCCAGTCTCATGGCTGATTTTGTCTTTTTCCCTTATCAGGTTGTGCTGCTCTTCTCTTAACTCATGGATTTGTTTTTGCAGGTTTTCTGATTTTTTATCAATTTCTTCTACGCTTTTTTCAATATCTCCGATATTATCTAATTTATTTTTTTGCCTGAATTCTGTAAGTTTAGAGTTGATTTCTTTTCTTTCATTTTGTATATTGCCTGTCTTTTCCTGCAATCTTTTTTTTTCCTGAGTTAATTCAGATATTTTTTGCTCTGTATCGCTTAGAGTATCTTTGATATCTTGTTTTCTTTGTTTTATCTTATTTATCTCATTTTTGCAGGTTTCAATTCTGGAATCGATTTTGGTTAGCTGAATTTTTAATGTTTCAACTTCCTTATTGAGATTTACCTGCTCTACCTCGCCTTTTTCTTCTATCTCTGCTGTTATTTCTTCTATCTGCTTCTTTTTTTCATCATTAACCTGCTTTAATCTGCCTATCTTTTCATTAATGAATTTTAATTCTGAATCTGATTTGTCTACTCTTTCCTTTAGCTCTTTATGTTCTTTTTCTTTTTTATTCAGCTGGATTTTAAGAAAAGATGCCTTGTTCTGCTTTATTTTATTGTTCATATCTTTGTATTTTAGGGCTTGGTCGCGGTCTTTTTTAAGCTCTCTGAGGTAGGTATTTCTTTCTGTGAGTACTATCTCTGTTTCTTTAAATTTTTCATCTACTTTCTGCAGCTCCAGCAAAGCCTTGTGCTTCTTTTCTTCATAAACAGAAATCCCTGATATCTCTTCTATCAGCTGCCTCCTTGCTACTGGATGCATTTCCACAAACTTAACTATATCTCCCTGCAGAATTATATTATATGCATCTGGGTTTATTCTCGCAACATGCAGCAGGTCAAGAATCTCCTGCCTAGTTCTTGTTTTATCATTTATCTTATATACTGATTGGCCCGAGTGCTTCACAATCCTGGTTATCTTTATCTCTTTGGCATCTGTAGGGAATTTTTTGTTTGAATTATCAAAGTATATTGAGACTTCACCTTGCTTCGAAGGTTTTTTTGATTTCCCCCCGTTATAAATTAAGTTAGCTGATTTCTCTGCCCTTAATGATTTTGAAGACGATTTTCCCAGAACAAAGCACAAAGCATCAAGAACATTTGATTTTCCCGAGCCGTTTGGACCAAGAACACAGTTATACTGGGGACCAAAGAGAAGCTCTGTATGCTTGGCAAAAGACTTAAAGCCCTGAATCACTATCTTGTTAATTCTAGTCATTTTAATAAAATTTTAATATTGGTTTTTATATTTTGTTGTTTTTTAACAGTTTCTCAATCAATTTTTTATTTTCTTCTTTGCCCTGGATTAATAGTTTTCCGTTTTTATATAGTGTTATAGTGCAAAGCCCTTTTAACCTTACCGATTCGTGTTGTGTTTTTACTGGGATGAATTTATAGCCCAAGTCTTCTAATTGTTTTAACTTGCCTGTTAATTCTTTATTTTTGTCTTCTGTTTTTTCTATAAATTGGGAGAAATCTTCCAGTTTTTTCTGGAATTTTTTGTTTAAAGCCTTTTTGTATGGGGCCCAGGACTTTCTGAATAAATCTTCATGTTTTTCATAATATTTTTCTAAAAAATCAACTGTTTTAGAATCTGACATATAGCCTGAGCCAAAGTCTGTTTTTATTTTGCTTTTTATTTTTTCAATCTCATTGTCTCTTGTGACTTTTGCAATGATTGAGGCAGCTGCTACAACAGGGTAATTAAAGTCTGCTTTGTGTTCTAGGATTAGGTTTATTTTTTTGTTCTCTATTTTTGTTGTTAAATAATTTTTATATTTGCTTATGTTATTGCTTGGGCAGTCAATAATTGCTTTGCCGGGATTTAGGCTGTTTATGATCTCTATTGATTTCTCTGCCTCTAACCAATTCAGGTTTAAGCCCTCATAGCCATTAACAGCTTGATCTACCTCTTCTGGCTGTACGATGAGAATTTGGTATTTTTCCGCTATCTTTATTATTTTTTTAAATAAATAATCGCGTTGTTGTTTTGTTAAGAGTTTTGAGTCTTTAACTCCAATTTTTTTTAGTTTTTCTTCGTCTTCTTCTTTTATCAAGACTCCTACCATTACAAGTGGCCCTAAAACTGGCCCCCTTCCTGCTTCGTCAATACCACATATTAACATTTAAACACCTTTTTAATCCGATCCTTACTTAATATCTCTTTCTTTTTAAAGCTTTTTGTCAACAAAAAGCCAATAAAATAAATCACCCTCAAAAAACAACAAATAGTGCACGAACAGAAGCACAATTAATTGTGAATCTGGTTGTGTTAATCTTAATTAAAAAATTTAAAAACTAAAAAATAACAAAAGATAAAAACTAAAATAAACACAAATAATGTGCTTGTGTCAAATAACTCCTTAGTCTAGATTAATAATAAAATCCATCATAACAAAAAAATATATAAACTAACTGATAAATTAAAAATCTATGGAACCGATACAGATTGTTGGAATGGATGAAGCAGATGATAAAGAAAAGGATTTGATAAATAAGATTGCTAACGAATATCATCAAAAGATACAGAGGTCTTTAAGAAATGTTGCTCCTATAACACTGCACCTTAAAACTCATACTAAAGGCGGGAAAGCAAAGAAATGGGATTTAAGGGTTAAAGTAGCTGCTCCAACAAGCATTTTTGAGGCTCAAGAGAGCGACTGGGATTTACCCAAGAGCCTGCACAAGGTTTTTAATAATATAGAACGGCAACTCCAGCATAAACTACATACAGACAGTCAAAAACCAGATAATTAATGGTAGAATTCTTTTTTTTTGTAAAAAAATAGCGGGGATTGGATTTGAACCAACGACCTGAGGGTGTCACAGAGATGCATATGAGCCATCCGGGATTCCAATGAATCTCTCCGGGCACTCCTGACTGCCCTACCCCGCTGTATGAATAAGGTGAAATCTAGTTTGTTTATAAAGATTACTAAGAATTAAGAATTGAATTTAAATATACTATTAAGTAAGAGGTCTTTTATCTTTTCTCCAAAACTTTAATATTCCCTCTTAAATCAATAAATGTAACTTCGTCTCCTTCGTTTATTTCATCAGTTAATTCTTCAGGCACTTCAGCATCTAAAGTCTCAAAACTCACATTGTCCATTATTTGTATTTTATCTGGTGTTTTAGAAATCACCTGTGCCGATTTCCTTATTATATCCAAGATTTCAACCTTGTCTGCATGATGCAGGTTAATTGTTTTTTCTCCTTTTTTATCTAAAGCTTGTACAAATAATTTTAACTTGCTGTGAGAATGAGTTCCATATACAACTACTTCTTTTCTTATCAATTTAAGCGTTTCATTATTATGCTTAAAATAGTCTCCTTTTTTCAGTTCAGATGCTTGCGCCATCATACCTCGACCAGCCTTTTACATTTCAAGCATACCTTAACAGGCCTGCCATAAGTCTCAATGATATCAGATTTTGCTTTTGTAAGTTGTCCGCCGCAGCTTGGACAGCCTCCCTTGCTGATTTTTGTTTTTCCGAGTCCGAATAATTTCTTCAGGAAGTTTAGCATTTTAAAAAAAAACGCCGAGGGTGGGACTTTGCCATTTTTGTACCCCCCTAAATACATTTTTCTTTAACTTGTCCAATATTGATACAGATATTTCCTTTCATTATATACTGGTTATGTATTCAGATTTAAATAGTTTTTCTTAACAACCACACAAGAAATCCATGAATAATTTTTTATTAAAACAATAACTTATTTCTATACTCTATTTTAAAAAAATTCACTGTCTATTAGATTAAATTAACTTGCCATATCAATTATATGACTGGCTCTGCTCAGATTAACACTTATAAACAGAAGTAATTTATCAAAATACATATATGTCTTCGCAGGCTGTGTTATGATTCTAAAACAAAAATAAACTAATGTGAATTTTGCTTTTTTTGCACGACCTATTTGGACAGAATTGCTACAAAACTGCCTGTGTTACAATTCAAAAATGCGAAAAATTCGAATTGTGACACAACCTGTTCGGTAGAATTATTCAATCTTCCCATATTTCTCTTCATAAGCTTCAATTAATATTAAAATCCAATCGTTTGGATTACCAATTTTCTGATTTTCCATGCGGATTCCCCAAGCAATCAGAATAAAGTCACCATATATAAGCTTTGTATCCCATTTGTTTATACAAAAAGTTAGAATAAAAATTGTATAGTTGTTTGTGATACAAAATTTATATACCTAAAACTAATTCTTAATTTTATAAATTTTCATGGGGGTGGGAATTTTGGATGAATTAACCCAGAAAAAAATTGAGCAGTTAAACAAACAGCCGATTATTGAGACTAATGTAAACAAGAGCGCTGACGGCAGATGGATAACCACAAAGACAACAATAACAGACATAAAATCTGTTAAATATTTTGAAAAGGTTCTGAATGGCGGGAAAGAACAGGAGGGTGGTAAAAATAAAAACAACTAATTGGGATTTGCTGAAGTTTTTGATATTCTTTGTAATGCTATTGCCTTTTGCAGGTTTGGTGGGGGCGGAAACAGCTGACTTAGACACAGCAATAACTGCTGAGGACAAGGCAAAGTTTGATGAAGTTCTAACTCCGGTTGTGAAAATATACAACTTCATAAAATACACGGCTTCAGTAATAGCTGTAATCGCACTTTTAGGGGCAGGAATCAGCTATATGTTTTCAGGTAATGACGTGAGAAAAAGAGACGTAAGCAAAAATATGTTCGCTTATGTGATTATAGGCTTAGTGATAATATGGGCGGCTCCATTTGCTGTAAACCTGTTGATTGCATGATTTTCTTTTTTATTTTATTCTAACTCAAGGGGATAACTTAAGTTAGTGCAAGCACTGCCGTAACACAGGTCAATGACTTAGTGATTTTAACTCAGAAGATTTAGGGAATAATTATTATTGATTAAAAGTAGAATAAATTTTTAACTAAGGTCATAGATTAATTTAAATTAAAGGAGGCACGTTCTAAAATGTATAAACTTCTATTAGTTTTATTACTCTTAATTCCATTTGCTTCAGCTCTTTCTTGTGATTATGTTTCTGTTTCAGATTATGAAACCTGCTCTGAGATTATGGAGGATTCAATTAAAGATTCTGAAAAACAGCAATTAACTGCAGATCTTATTTACAAAGGCAAAGATTATGCCAACCACAGTTTTGTTTATGATTGGAACACAAACATTAATCTTAATTCTGCGCCTTATGGAGTTGAAACAAAAAGCAGCGGCTACATTAAAGATGCCTGGCTTAAGATAATAGCAGTGATGCCCTCTGTTATTTCTGAGGATAAGCTTTTGACTTCAGGCATTGGCAAAGTTTTATCTGCATTTAATTACAAGGTTGAGATTCCCTCAGGAAAAGAATCAGGAGACTGCAAAACCGAGTTTAGTTTAGTTGGAAATAATAATTGGCTCAGTGTTTATCTTAATGACGAATTAATCGGAACTTCTACTTTAACAGATTTTGAAGGCTCTCACATCCTTAACTTTAAAGACAACTTAAGAATCCAGACAGTAACAGAGGTAAAGCATTACAAAACATACAGATGGTGCTGCGGCTGGGACAGGAGTGGTGGATGCAAAAGATACTGCGAAAAATGCAGGTATGAAAACACCGAGCATAGAGTTCATGAAGTGAATTTAGAAGACACAAAGCAGGCAGAGCATTACTGGCCTAAGATATTCCCTGAAATCAGGGCTGTTGACCATTACCACAACACAACAGCTGGAATTCTAAACATCTCAGATTTTGATGCATTTAGCTTAAATTTTGAAGACTCTTATTTCAGGCAGTTCAATTATTACTATGATGTCAATGTTAGTTTAATGCCTTATGATGTCTTTACCTTAAGGGCCAATAAATTCACTAAAAAAGAATCTGATAACATCAACACAGAGCAGTTTAATGATACCTGCAAGTTCTATGTTTCCAATCCTAATGGCTGCAAAATAAGGTTTTATAATCATTTCCATGCATGGGAGCAGGACTGTGATTTAGATTCTGAATTTCCGGAGTTTTCTATTTCAACAGATAAAATGATTTATTCTGAGGATGAAATGATTAATGTTTCAGTTACTCCTTCAGATACAATATTAGATATTCAGTATGCCAATGAAAAAATTTCAATAAAAAATAAAATTCAGTTAAAATCTATAAAAAATAAAAATAAAATTACTGCTTATCTTGACGGAAGGAAAAGAGAGAAAATAATCCATGTAAGAAAAAAAGACAGCTGGGATTTTGTGATAAACTTCGGCGTTTTTTCCGGTGTCTTATATTCAATTTATTTTTTTATGAAGAAATACTGGATTTTGATGTAGTCTTATGTGATAACGAGGATTATTGCAGAAATGTTGTAACACAAGCCGATGACTTAGTTGTTATTCATCTTAGTCTAGCATTTTTTCATGATACCCTTAGCAATTAATTTCCATTATTAAATCTCACTTATGCCCACTTTAATAGTATTTAATCAACATCAGGAGGTCTTTCTAAAATGGTTAAGAAACTAATGACCCTATTACTCTTAACTCTCCTAGTCGTGCCTCTAGCCTATGCAGAAGAAGAGAAATGCGGTTTGACTAACTTAGCTGTCTGCATCCCGCAGAAATTCTATGAATTTACTTTGAATGTTGTTAACGCTCCTTTGCAGCCTTTTCTTGACCTAACAAAGAATTTACTCTCAGAGCCTGTTAACATCGAGAATTTCATACCTCTGTGGGCTGTGATAATCTACATCATCTCTATCTTTTACGGCTTATTTATCATCATAGCGGGCTTTAACCTGATTGTGTCGGGGTATTCCTCTGAGAGACGGGAAAGGGCGAAACAATGGCTTAAGAATGTCGTTCTGATGGTTTTCTTTGTCCAGGCGTCTTATTATATTTACTCAATTATTTTAGAGATGGCTTCCTCAATGACAGCCGGAGTCATAAACCTCATAGAGCCTGATTTCTTTTTATTGTCAGTAGACAATACTGTGAATCTCGGCCTGCAGATGGTTTTAGCAATTCTTTATCTGCTTAATTTACTGCTGAGCATAACCCTGCTTTCTTTAAGGTATCTGCTTGTTGCAGTCGGCGTTATGTTTTTTCCAATAGGCTTGTTTCTTAATTTTATCCCTCCGCTAAAAAACTACGGAAAATTAATCATCAACATTCTGCTGATAATCATATTCCTGCCGTTCATTCAGTCTCTGATGCTCTTAGCCGCTTCAAAGCTTGTTGAAATTCCGATATTCGAAAATTTCAAAATTCTGGTAATGAGCGCTTCATTCAACATGATTAACATGTCTATGATTTTGCTGGTTATATTCGCTGTTGTAAAAGCCGCTTTTGCCGCCCTTAACTCGGATGTCGGCAGGGCAACAAAGATAGTCTATAAAGGTCTCTAAAATGTCATACGAAATACCGCAAAAGCTTCAGTATGAAGAAAAGATTATTTTTGGATTGACTTTTAAGCAGATAGTCTATGCTCTGTTTTTAATACTTCCAGCCCTTATAATATTCCTGAAATCAAGCTTAAACTTCTATGCAAAATTAGTAATTGCTGTTCTGCTTGTCGGAACTGCATTCCTGTTTATGTTCTGCGATTTTTCATCTTACATCAAAAACATGCTGTCTTGGTTTAAATTCAGAGAGATGAGTTTGATGGATTCTAAGATGATTAATTTTATGGGTATTGAAAAGATTGAAGAGGGTGTTTTATATGTTAGAAAATATAAAAAATCTGTTGAGAAGAAAGGAAACAAAAAACACAGCATTAAGAAAAATAGCAATACTTCGGATAGAGCCGATAAACTTCACAATAAGAAACAAGACAGAAAAGCAAAGCATAATTAACAGCTTCCAGAAATTCCTTAATGCCCTGGACTTCCCAATACAGATTATCATAGGAACAAGCTACCTTAACTTAGACAGCTACATAAGCGCATTAGAGTTAAGAGTTGAAAATTTAGCAAAGAAAACAAAAAAGCAGATACTGAATAAGCACTTTCAGAGCTACAAGGAATATTTGACGGCCACTATCAAGAAAAACTCTGTTTTAGACAGGAACTTTTTTATTGCTGTTCCCGAAGCGGAAAACACAAAGCTCGAAATCCAGCTGGGAGTTATAGAGCAGCAGCTGAAGTCATTAAACCTTAAATTCAAAAGGCTGAATGACAACGAGATACTGCAGGTCTTAACAAGCTTCTTTAATGATGTTTTGGAGGACTCTGACAAAGCCTCTGAGGAAATAACAAAGGACAATTACCTGCATTTTATGATAGCCCCCAAGCTCATAAAAAATTTCTCAGACAAAATAATTGTCGGCAGCAAGGAATGCAGGATTATTTATGCAGACGGCTTTCCCCGGACTGTTGAGCCCGGATTTCTTGACAAAATCATAACCCTGAACGGAATCTTTGACCTGAGCATTTTCATTGAGCCTGTTCCAATAGATGAAATGATGATAATGCTGAACAAGGAGCTTCAGAAGCAGAAAGCGGACTTGTTTTCAGCAGAGCTTAAAAGCATGATAAACCCCAGCTTGGAAATCCAATATCAGGATACAAGAAATGTTTTGGAAGAGCTTCAGAAAGGAAAGGAAAAACTGTTCTATGTAAG
>JADHVE010000032.1 GCA_016784195.1 Candidatus Woesearchaeota archaeon
CTGCCGATATTGTCAATAAAAGGCTTTACAATAAAATGCTGTTTTTTATCTTTAAAATTAACTATTAGATCAAAGCCTTTTCCCCCTTTTTCAATATTTTCAATGTTTTTTATTAATAAATCCTTATTCTTAACATAATCCTCGACCCATTCCAGCAGAATGGAATATAACTTATCCATAAAACAAAACTTAGAAAAAGAGCTTATATATTTTACTAAAATTACTCGTTCTCAACTCTTGGAGCAAGAATAAAACTCAGCATTACCTTATCAACAGTCTTATACTCAAGTTTTAGCGGATAGTCCTTATTGAAATTAATAGTGACTTTGCTTGAAAGCTTAGAAGCATTCATCATCTTCTTCAGATATTCAATGCTGTACTTAGACTTAATCTTTTCACTGCCTTCAATCTCTATTTTAGTGTCTTCTCCGCTTTTAATTTCAATATTTGCCTGGCTTAAGTCACCTTCTGCATTCACTGAAAACTTACCAGCTTCTGCCATAAATGTCACAGACTCAGCCACAATATCTGCATCCTCTATAGCTTCGCTTAATATAGTTGGAGTAGTTGTTATAGTAACAGGAAATTTAAGCTCAGGTATCTTTTGCTGTTTTTCCTCTAACTCTATGATTGGAAGGCTAAATGTCCTTACTGTTCCGCTTCTCAGCTCTACCTTTAATTTATTTTCACTGCCTGTTTCCAAAGTCAGCATATCATTGGGGCTGGCTCTTCTCAGTATCTGCTTCAGATTCCCTAAGTTAATCGCAATCTCAACATCCTCTTTGACAGAATACTCAGTAAAAGCACTACTTAACAGCTTAAAAATAACCATAGCGACATTCGCAGGATCCATTGCTACTAATTCAATAGCTTCCGAAGTAACCTTAAACCTTGCCTCATTGACTAAATCAGAAATAATAGATATACTCTCTTTTAGATATTTAGGTTCAGCTAAAGTAAGTCTCATATTTACCCCCAGAATAGTAAATCTCAGTTATTTATATTCTTTGTGGTTTTTTAATATCCATATCATTTATTAGTAGAAGCCAATCCATTAAAAATTAGTAATTTTCCTCAGGCAGAGATTTGGTTAAGGGTTTTAGGTTTTATCTTTTCTCTGTTTGGCAAGCTTAAATTTATGTAAGCCTCAGTTATAGCCTCCTTGTCTATTGACTCGCCCTTATTTACTATTTCAAATATTCTATCTGGGTAAAAATCAAAACCATGTGTTTTTTTGAATACATCATTAATTGCGCTATACTTTCTTTCTTCAGGTGGAATAGGTAGAACTTTATCCCTCACCTCCCCACGTGAGACATAACCAAGTTTCACTTCAAGAACTATAGCCTTATCCCCTCCAGCCAATACTTGCCAATTAGAATCTAAATTAGATTCAGGTTTAGCACAATATACTCCGGACTTCCCAGAGTTAAGAACTTCAGCAATCTCAGCTGCAAACACACCAGGATTATCTTCTGGCCGTCTTGCATAAAATTGATTAGGTGTTTCTCCTATTCCTGAAGGTAATTTATCCATCAGCATTTTTTTAGGATATTTTTTAAATTATTATTTGTTTTATTTAATCTATTTAAATAATTTGGGATTTTATTCAATTACAAACTAATCTTATCCCCATCCTTCATTATATGCACATTCTCAGTTTTATAACCTTCTTCAAATGCCAAATCTGCCAAAGCATTTTCCATCTCCTTATCGCCATGTGCAGGTATAACATGTTTTGGCTTAATAAGTTTTATCAAATCCCTCAAATCCTCCCTTGCAGCATGCCCTGACTGATGTATATCCTTGAAAACTCTAACACCATATCCTTTTAATTCATTCTCTAAAATATCCCTGTTTTTTATATTTATACCTGTAGGTATCGTTTTGCAGGAAAATATTACATGGTCATTATCACTAAAGCCAAACTCTAATTCCTTTCTGGCCATTTTTGACAGCATCGCTTTTGGCTCTCCCTGGTGCCCGGTTACAACCAGCAGATATCTTTCCCTGTTCTTCTCAACCTCTTTCAAAATTTTATTTATATCCTTGCCAAACCTAACCATCCGGATATCTTTTGTAAAGCTTATTATACCCACTTTTTCTCCTGCCTTGACATATTTTGACAACGACCTCCCTAAAAAAATAATCTTCCGGTTTATTTTCTTTCCAAACTCGATTATTGACTTCAACCTGGCAAGGTGCGAGGAAAAAGTAGTCACGATTATTACCCCTTTTTTTGCAGGAATGCTCAAAACATCCTTCAGCATTTCCCTTGCAACATTCTCAGAAGGGGTTTTTTTATTCTCTGCAGCATAAGTAGAATCAACAATCAGTGCTAAAACTCCCTTATTGCCCAGCTCCTCTAGCCTTTTAAAATTAGGCTTTTTGCCCAAAACAGGAAACAAGTCTAACTTGAAATCATTCGCATACAAAATAATCCCTTCTTGGGTATGCAGCGCAACCATCACTGTCTGGGGTGTAGAATGTGTTGTATTTATGAACTCAATTTTTATATTATCAGAAACCTTAACAGAAGAATTCGCACTTAAAGTTTTAATCTGGTTATTTAACTTAATCCGGTCATCCTTTAAAATTGTTTTTAAAACTTCTATTGTATACGCAGTTCCAATAACAGGGGCCTTAAACTTATTGCCTAAGTAAGGAATTCCCCCTAAATGATCTAGGTGAGCATGCGTAGGTATTATTGCCCTAATCTTATTTCTTATGTTGTTCACAACAGAAATATCCGGAACAGCCCCAGCTTTAATCAACTCAGAAGGATTTACCGTAACTAGTTCTTCATCATCTGTATAATTGATGTAACTCTCTATATGGACGCCCAGGTCAAGCATTACTGCATCATCCTTAACCCTTATTACTGTGCAGTTCTTTCCCACTTCATCATAGCCGCCAACTGCATAAATCTCTGCCATCATTTTAAAAATATATAGTTAGTTTATAAATTTTACTTTAACAATAGGTTAGGATAGGCCTCCATATGTTTGGAGCGGAAACCAAGAACTTTGTCAGACAATAAGGAACTGAAAAATTTATCTGATAGACAATCCAGTGTCAAAAACCCCAGGTTTTTGAGCATGAACTGAGAAATTTACAAAAATCAAATTTCTGGTTTCATAAGAAATCTGTTTTGCAGATCTCGATGATGCAAGAAATACTTCGTATTTCTTTGTATGTTGAAAATCTCAATGGGATTTTAAACACTCAGAAATCCAAGAGGATGCAGGATAGGGAGTGATTGTATCTTTGATTTCTGAAATTTTCAGTTGGAGCTCCGGCAGCTTATCTTAATTATACTACTTTCAACACAGCGCACCACCCATCTTCAAATTCTATCTTATAGTTTTCCTTATTTTTTACAATATACTCAAATAGCTTCACATCCTGCTTTACCTTGCCGACAAAAAGATAATCAGGAGCATAATCCTTAATTATAAAGTCATCTTCGCCTTTTGCTTTGCCAGTCAATATGTTCATATACATTTCAAACTCTTCAGGATTATACAGATAAGAGTATGTTAAATCAACTCCATGAGTATACCTCAACCCTGAATTTTTAAAAAACAGATAAGGAAATGTATAGGCATTGATAAAAACCAGAGAACTCTCCGGAATATTCTCTTTCATCCATTCTGCACAGTCATCATAATTATATAAAAAACTATTATTGGTAATATCCTTTCTCAACAAGTAAAAATTAAAAGTCATTAAAAAAACAATAAAAATAATAGTTCCTGTTTTTAGGAGATTATAAAATTTATTTTTGTCTAAGTCTTTAATAAATTCTTTTAAAATAAAAACTACCATCAAAACAGAAAAAGGAATCAGGTATTCCTGCATCCTCCTTGATTTCAAAGTAAAAACAAGGAAAAACAAAGCTAACAAAAGATAAAATATTTTATTCTTTGTAATCTTTTTATGCTTGACCAAAAAAACAATTGAAATAACAAAATAAAACAGAACCATCAGGTTATTTTTCATAAACTCAAAAAAAGGCCATGGCTTCCATTCAGCATTATACAGATTAGCAATAAGGTTTACTTTAAATATCTGAGTATACAACATAAAAATATTGTTTGGAAAATAGGGGTTTATTATCAGGCCCAAAACAGTCCCTCCAAGAGAATACAGCAAGATCTTATAATCCAACCTTTTTGAAAAAACATTTTCTAAAGCAAGATATAAAAATATAATAAATAGCTGAAATACAAAACCGCTGTAAAGCAAAACATAAGCAAAAGAGACAATGCCCAAAAATAAATATTTTCTTTTCTGTAAAAAATATATTGTCAGAATCAGCAAAACAACAGCTATCGGCATGCTCCTTGTAAACAAAAACCTGTACATCAAACTCTCAGCTGTAAAAAGATAAACCAAAGACCAAAAAAAAGAATACCTGATTTTGTTTTCAGCCAAAAACCAGTAAAAAACCGTAAAGCATACTGCTCCAAACAAAACAGCAGCGGCCTTTGCCCCAATCTCAAGCCCAAAAAAAGTGAAAGGAATAAGCAGAATCCTAAAAAATATCTGAATATCAGCATAACTATCCGACAATATAGTATGCTTAGCCCATGGAAAATCTTCAATAAATCCCTCTTGCTTTATGATATCTGCGGCTTTTATATGCAAATAGCCGTCATAGCCTATTATCTGCAAAACAGTAAATTGCATTATGCTGAGGATTACAACGAATATAAAAAATACCAAAACAATTTTTTTATTTTTAGTTAACATAACCCTACAATTATCGTCTTGGTATAAATAAATTATGGAGAAAAATGAGGGGATGGGGATTCGAACCCCAGTAGGCACTAAGCCAATAGATGGCTCATGAGTATTTCATCAGCCTTTTGAGCTTCATTACTCCATAACTTGAGTTTAAACGTTTAGTACCTTTCGTTACCAAACACTATCCCGTTTGGCCACTCCGGCATCCCCTCGAAGGAATATCAACGAACAAAGAGGGGGCAAGTGAATTTGACAAAGTCAAATTTTAGCGTACCCCCTCATTTAAAGTATTAATAGAATCATCATTTAATTTAAAAACATTGCTAAAATCAATCATCAAATAAAAAAATAATTATAATCAATAATCTATTTCAAAGAACCAAGCTTTTCTTCAATAGCCCCGAGCTCTGCCTCTAATTTCTCCAATTCGCTCCGGGGTCTCTTAGTAATCTTGTCTACTCTCTTGATTTTCCCATCTTCTGATCTTATTTCAACAATTTTCGTTCTCTTAGGCAGGGATTCTGTTATTTTAGTCTTAGGCAAAGAAGATTTTAAGTCAGAAAAAAGCTTTAACAATTCCTTTATTGTAGTCTTAAGCTTATTTATACTTTTAAGTTTTTTTGCCCTCAACATCTTGACAGTTTCATACTTTTGTAAGCTTTCAACTACTGCTTTTTGCGCCTCTAGCAGCTTCTTCTCACTACTCCTAGGATCTTTCACTTCAACAAAAAACAAATCTTTTTCCTTTTCCAACAAGCTCACCTTAATCTTTCGGGCTCAGACAAAAAATCACCTATGTCATCTACTTTTTGTTCCAGCTCATCTAAAGTAGAATTCCATGAATCAAGTTCAGAATCTTCTTCCCTCTTAATTTGGTTTATATTACTTAAGGTTTTTTTTGCCTGCTCTACTTTGCCTTTAATAAGGTCAAGTACATCCAAAACGTCTTTATAATCCTCAATCTTTACAAAAACCTGTGCTTCTCCTTCCATTTATAATCACCTTTGACTTATTTATTTACCTTTAAACAAGGTTTTTTCAATAAAAACAATCTTTTTTTGAATATCTTCCACCATGATGTGCCATTTTTCAAAATCTTGAGCTTTCTCTTCTTTTAAAGAAATCACACCATCTAAAAGCTCTCCTGATTTTTTTAAATCCTTCTTAATCAAATTAACATCCCCTACTACTTCTTTAAACTTCTCTAGCTTGATGTACAGTGGCCCTTTGCGGACAATCCTTTTTTTAACAGCTTCTTTATGTTCTTCAAATGGTTTTCTCAATCCATGCTCCTCAGGCTTTATCAGCTTTTCTTTTGGTAAATAATTTGTTGATTCTTTAATGGGGGGTTTAGGCATAAATTTCGGAGTGTCTTCCATCTCAGGAAAACTTGGAATCCTCAATTCAGGCTCATTTTCTTTAGGCAACTCTGGAAATATCTCTTCAGCAGCAGGCATGGGATTGTCTTCTTTAAACTCAAATGCCGGAAAACCTCCTTTAGGCAGTTTTTCTCCAAACTTATAGTCAGGAAATTCGTTTACAGAAGGAAGTGGGGGGGGAATATCTAGGCTTTCATCTATAGGCATATCTGTTTTCTTTCTTTTTAAGAATTTTAAAAAACCCACGCTGCCACCTTTTTATTTTAAAAAACATTCTCTATTAAAAACTTTTAGTAGCATTCTTAAATAGTAAAAAATTTATATACATACAGCATAGGAACTGACTATGAATGCAAAATTCTAAAATTTTCCAAATAAACAGAGCAATGCGGAAGATTTCACTACTCGCCTTGTTATTATTCTTCTCTCCAAATGCCCTCGCAAACTTAATAATCAATGAAATAATGGCAGATCCCATATCTGATGAATCATTAAACGAATGGATAGAGTTGTATAATGGTGCAGACCATGAAATAAATCTAAGCAATTACCTGATTGGAGATGATCAGGATAATGATACTCTGGAAGGGGGATTGTATAATCAAGAAGGCACAATAATTCCCGCTTATGGCTATGCCATAATAACAGATGAAGCAACACGCGTCTATAATAACTTCAACGTAAGCAACTACGCTATAAGGCTGTATACGGACGATTCCTCGATTGGAGGATATGGCTTAAGCAATGAGGGAGACACCATTTACTTATACGATAAAAATGATAATTTAATAGATAAATCAGCATATAAAAAAACCTCTGAAGACTTAAGCTGGGCTTTCATAAACTCTACATGGCTCAAAGCAGAACCAACTCCCGGCTATAACAATAACGGCACATTTTTTACAGACCCATCACAAGGCTGTGATTTTCAGATTGAAATAATTCTCGCAAACACACTTTTTGACAATCCTGATAACTTCACTTTTAAAATAAGGGCTTCTAAAGCTAAAGGCACAACTGCAAACATTACCGCAAGGGCAAGTATTCAAGATTTGTATGGCATTACAATAAAAGAATACAAGCCTTTCACAAACAAACCAATAACAAGGCAAGGGACTTCTTCTGGATACACTCCAAATTTAAAAGAAGGAACATCCTACATCATTAATGCTAACCTAACAGCTTCCTGCAATGATTCAAACCCTGAAAATAATTTTGATTCAAGGCTCATAACAATAAAAGGCCAGACATTAGAAACCTCTTCCAATATAGTCATAGGAAATATTTATGATTTAGGCTCAGATAAAATAGCAAAATTCGGCCAGATAATAAGGCTAAAGCTGGATATTTACAAGGGAGACACAACAAAAAACAGCATAGCAGTATGGGTAGAAGACAGAAAAGGAAACAAGTTAAGCAAGCAGTCAAAAACAAATGCCTATAAAAAGTATGAAGATTATTCTTTAACCTTGCCAATACAAATAGAGCCAAACTGCGATGAAGAATTCAGAAATGGAGATTATTACATCATAGCAAAAGGGCTTGACTTGGAAGAGAGTGAAAAAATCAAAATAGAAGATTTAACATCGTCTTTATGCAAAACAAAAACAATTACAGCTTCTACATCTTCTTCTAAACAATTTGGATATGAGCTGTTGGAAATGCCGGATAAAATAGAGAACACCCTACAAACAAAAGTTAAATTAACAAATAATGATAATGTAGATTCTAAGATAAAAATATGGAGTTATGTTTATCGTGGCAGTAAGTGTTATTCTGGTGAAAGGGAAGAAAACAAAAAAGAGATTCTCCTCACAGGAAGAACTTCTGAAATTATTAGCATGGAGAATCACCTAATAGATGCAGAGCCAGGAGAATACAAATACAAAATAGTTATCAACAAAGACAATCAAAAAACTAATAAAGAAATTACCGGGGAAATAGAGATTGAAGAAAAGCCGGCTGTAAAAAAAGAACAAGAAGTAATAACCGAAAAATCCATTAAAGACTTGGATGAAAGCCAGATAACAACAAACACGATTTACAAGCTAAAGATTCAGCCCAAAACAGTCTACGAATCAGTTAACGAAAAGATAAAGAAGCTGACATTTGTATTCTTGATTTCACTTTCTGTTTTTCTGAATATTGTTTTATTTTGGAAGAGGTAAATCAAATAAAAAAACTAATTACGTAATAAAGTGCTCCACCAACAAAAGCAGAAGCAGGTATTGTAAGAACCCATGCTCGGACTATTTTTCTCGCTAGTCCCCACCTTACTGCGCTTAACCTTCTTGTTGAGCCAACCCCTGCTATAGAGCCGGAAATAACATGGGTTGTACTCACAGGAATCCCTGCCAAGCTACACCCAATTATTGTAGCAGCGCCTGCTGTTTCAGCGCAAAAACCATTAATAGGTTTTAAGTTTGTCAGTTTAAGCCCCAATGTTTTTATCACTCTACTTCCTCCTGCTAAAGTACCTAATGTTATCGTAGTATATGATGCCATAATGACCCAAAAAGGCACATAAAATTCACCTCCTAAATAACCAGCACTAAACAAAACTATTGTAATAACCCCCATTGTTTTTTGCGCATCATTTGCGCCGTGGCTTAAGCTATAAGAAAAAGCAGAGATTAATTGTAATTTTTTAAAATGTTTATTTACTCTGCTGGGGTTGGCTTTTCTAGAAATCCACAGAATAATAATCTGGAATAAAAAGCCTCCTAACATGCCTAATAAAGGCGCAACAACAATAAATATAACAATCTTAATCAGCCCCCCCCATAAAACAGCCTTTAATCCAGCAGCCACAACAGCAGAACCAACAAAACCACCAATCAAAGCATGGCTTGCAGATACAGGCAGTCCAATATATGAAGCTCCATAAACCCACAAAATAGCGCCAATCAATCCGCTGATAATTATATAAACATCGACAATATTAGGGTCAATAAGGTCTTTGCCAATAGTTGTAGCAACCGCCACCCCAAAAAAAAAAACACCAGAAAAGTTACCAATCGCTGCCATTAAAACAGCTGCCCTTAAAGATAAAACCCTTGTAGCAACAACCGTAGCTATAGCATTTGCAGCATCATTCAGGCCATTACCAAAATCAAATGCTAAGGCAATTATTATTGCAATAACAACTAAGATAAAATCAGGCATGTTTAATCACTATGCTCTCTATTCTAGAAGCAATATCCTCACACTTATCTATTGTACCTTCTAATATTTGATAAATATCTTTTAACTTAATGATGTTTACAGGATCTTTATTATCCCTAAACAGGGTCGAGAGGGCAGTATGGAAGATTTTGTCTGATTGATTCTCTAGGCTGTGTATCTTTATATAAAAATCATCCATATTTTGTAGTTTTTTTAGGTGTAGGATTGCCTTATCAACTTCTGAAACAGCATCAACAAGAATTTCAGCCATATTTTTGACAAAGTTATCTATATTCTCGATATTGAAAAGAACCAATCTTCTGGCAATCCTGTCTGTATGATCCGCAATATCATCCAACAACCCGCAGAGTCTGTGAATATCTTCCTTATCAAGGGGAGTTATAAAACTAGCATCAAGATCCTTAATCAAATTATGTGCAATATCATCCCCTTTATGTTCCAATTCCTTAATGTGCCTGACTATTTCTTTTTTTTCTTCAGCACTCAATTTAGAATATTGAAAAACAAGTTTCTTTAGCTCTTTCACACCATTTAAAGCATTTTCTGATTGTGCCTTTAGCATATGAAAGAATTTCTCTTCTTTTGGGATAAACCATTTAATCAAGCGTTGCATAACTGAGGAGATTTAAAATCGCTATAAATACCTTTCGTATCTGAAAAATAATAAATACACTAAGACCCAAAACCTTTTAAATTATGCTTAATTCTTCTGTTCTGAATATGAAATCAGAAAAACAGCACATAAGATGCAGGATAATAATCGAAGTACTGGGAAAGCCAAAAGAGCACGTTGAAAAAACAATAAAAGAATATATAGAAAAAATAAAAAAAGACCCAGATCTGATAATATTAAAAACAGATTTTGCAGAAACAAAACAGCAGGATAACTTCTTTACAACTTTTGCAGAATTAGAAATGGTTATAAAAGGCATCCCTAAGCTTATAGGATTCTGCTTTGACTATATGCCTTCCTCATTAGAAATAATCAAGCCGGATGAATTAATATTAGACAATAAGGCAATATCAGACTTCCTTAACGATTTGCAGGCTAGGTTGCATAGCATGGACATGGTGGTTAAGCAGTTAAAAAATGAAAACGAATTCTTAAAAAGAAACATGAACAATGTAATAAAGAATGTAATCTTAGTAGCATTGGCACAGGCAAAATTAAACCAAGAGCAATTAACCAAAATTACAGGGATAGTCAAAAAAGAATTAGAAATGTTTTTAAATACACTGGTGGAGAATAAGTCTATAAAAAAAGAGGGAGATTTATACTCTATAATAAAAAATGGAGAGTCTAAAGCATAAATTAGAAGCAATATTATTCTCAACAGGCAAGAAAATAAGCATTGAAGAACTAGCCAAATTAGCAAACACTTCTACTTCTATGTCTCAGCAGGCATTAAACGAGCTAAAGGAAGAATACAAAGAAAGAAATTCAAGTTTAATGCTAGCAGATGAAGGCAGCGCATGGAAACTTATTGTCAAGGATGAATTTTTACCTATAGTCAAAAAAATAATAACAGAAACCGAACTCACAAAAACAATCATGGAAACCTTAGCAGTCATAGCTTTCAAATACCCGATTAAGCAGGCAGATCTAATAAAAATAAGGACAAACAAGGCTTATGACCATTTAAAAGAGCTTGAAGAAATGGGCTATATCACAAGACAGAAGCATGGCAGGACAAAGCTGATAAAACTAACTCAGAAATTTTTTGAATATTTTGATTTGCCGGAAGAAAATCTAAAAGAGCACTTCAGGGATTTTGAGAGCATAGCAAAAGCAATAGAGGAAAAAGAAACAGAAGTGGAAAAAATAAACAAAGAGCAGCTGAAAAAAGCGCAGGAAGAAAAGGAAAAAGATCAAAAAATAAAGCGGGAAATTGACTTAATTGATGATCGAGGCCGCGAAGTTCCCCTAGAAGTAATAGAAAATGATGAAAAAGAAACAGAAGAGCCAGAAAAAAAATTAGGCAATTTAGATGTTGTTGATGAGCCTTCAGAAGAAGAGCTTGAAAAACAAAGGGAAAAGATTGAAAAGATAAAAGAAGAAGATCAAAGAGGGCAGGAAGAGGAGAGAGAGAAAAAAGAAAAAGAAGAGAAAAAGGAAAAGGGAGAGCCAATAGGCCTAGAGCTAAATCCGGAGCAGGAAAAAGAAGTTGATGAAAAAGTAGAAGAAATGATGCAGCCTAAAGAAACACCAGAACAAAAAGATATTTAAACACCAGATTAACTAATATGTAAAAAAGAGGTGTAATGATGTTTTTTAAGAAGTCCAACCAAGAAGACGCTATTATCCCACCTCCACCTCCATTTCCAGGAATAACAGAAGAAAAATTGGAGAAAAAATTTGATTTTACCGAATTTATCAAAAAAGAATCTAAAACAAAACAAAAAAAAGAAAAGACAGCACTAGACTTGGGGTTGGAACAATTAGAACAAGAATCATTAAACCTAACAAAAGAAAAAAAGCCAAAAGTCAAAAAACAGCTATTTCTAAAGAAGACTTCAGAAACAGAAGCAGTTCCTAAGCCAGCTAAAAAACCAAAAATTTTCAGCAATATAAAAAAATCATTATTCGATTTATTCAAACCTAAAGAAACATTCAAACCAGAACAACTTCCTACAAAGAAAAAACTACCTAAACTCAAAAAACCACCAAAACTAAAAGAAACCCCCGAAAAAGACAGCTCTGAGAAACCAAAAATTTTCAGCAATATAAAAAAATCATTATTCGATTTATTCAAACCTAAAGAAACATTCAAACCAGAACAACTACCCCCACTAAAAAAACCTCCCAAGTTAAAAGAGACACCTGGAAAAATATCTTTACCAAATTTAAAGAAAACTCCATTAGCAAGACCCTCTGAGATATATCTGGCAAAGCAGGAAATAGCAAAGGAAATAGAAGATCTGAAAAACCCCCCTAAAAAAGACAACTCTAAAAAACCAAAAATTTTCAACAACCTAAAACAATCCTTATTAGATCTATTCAAACCTAAAGAAACATCCAAACCAGAACAGCTCCCTACAAAGAAAAAACTACCTAAACTCAAAAAACCACCAAAACCCAAGGAGATCTCTGAAAAAGAAATACATCTTCCAGATTTAGAGGAAACTCCAGTGGAAAACCTACCTGAAATATTCCTAGCAGAGAAGGAAATAGAAGACATAGAAAAAATCTCTGAAAAAGACAACTCTAAGAAACCAAAAATTTTCAACAACCTAAAACAATCATTATTAGATCTATTCAAACCTAAAGAAACATCCAAACCAGAACAACTTCCTACCAAGAAAAAACCCTCAAAACCAAAAAACCCCCCTGAAAAAGACAACTCTAAGAAACCAGAAACCTCTGACCAACCAAAACAATCCTTATTAGATCTATTCAAACCTAAAGAAACATCCAAACCAGAACAAATCTCTACAAAGAAAAAACTACCTAAA
>JADHVE010000033.1 GCA_016784195.1 Candidatus Woesearchaeota archaeon
TAGGCCAAACACTTATGTTTGATAGCACTAATCCTGATAATCCCTCAATGAACATTATTGATGATAGAGGCAGAATTGTTCATGGCCGCGAGATTAGTAGTGAGGGTGTTAATAAGATACGAAGCGACCAAATAGTGGTTTTAATAAAAGACAAAAAACTTAACCTTCAACTTCAAGAACTAGCTAATGAATTTTTAAAATAAACTATTTATTTATCATTTTTGATACTAATCCCCCTCCAATTCCTCCCCCACTTAAAGCACAATAAGCATTTTGAACCCCTTGTGAACATGCTTCTGCTAGTCTTGCCAAACTTGGAGTCCCCTCTGGAAGTGAGTCAAGAAAATTAAAAAGAACATCGGATATTTCATAACCTACAATCCCACCTGCAATAGCCCCACCTGTAATAGCCCCAGTATAAACTGCTGGTTTTTTCAAAGACTCATACAATTTTTTATATTCCATAGTAATTAGCTGGGTAAGAACTGATATATAAATCTTTCTATTTTTTACCACTATTTAGTTGTAAAATACTAATTCTTCAACAATTTTCTAAAAAACCCCATAACAGAAAAAGCTTCTCTTTTTGTCAGTAAAGCCTTGCCAATAACCCTCTTCCAAACTTTTTTCTGAGTTTGTTTTTTCTCTTTTGTTTTAAACTCTAATCTATTAAGGATTTTATCCAAATATTTTAAGATAATCTCTTTCTCTTTTTTCGTTGCAAAATTAATATGCTCATCAGATTTATTCTTTTTATTTTTGAATAATTCATAAAGAATAATAGAAGAAGCATGGCTTATATTGAGTGTAGGATACTTTTTTGATGCAGGTATTGTAATCAGGATATCGCACATCTCAAGTTCCTTGTTGCTCAAACCAGAACTCTCCCTCCCTATCAATAAGGCTATTTTTAGCTTCTTATTCACTTTATCCAATTTCTCAGACAATTGCTCGGGATTTATGACGTTCCTTAATACATTATAATCAGTCCCTAATATGGCTGTAGTCCCAATAAGATAATCAAATTTTTTTATATAAGCAACCTTCCTAATTTTTGCTTTTTTAATAATATCTTTTCCGTGCTTAGCTGTTTTTTCCGCCTTGTCCAGCTCGCATTTTGGGTTGATTAATATAAGATCCTTAAAATCAAAGTTCTTCATTGCTCTAGCCACGAATCCAACATTCTCAGAAAGTTCAGGCTCAATCAAGATTATCGAAATCATTTAGAACATTTTATCAATTATTTTTTTAGCATTTAAACTTTATTATTTTTATTAATGATAACTTTTTTAATGAGACGAGGGTATTGGTTTTTTATCTATTGAACTTAAGATTATTAATCTTTAACTTTCATATAAATAGATTAACCAAAAGAACAGTAAGATTGGAACTAATCCACCTTAGTAAAGGCAGAAACAAAAGAATCAAAAGAAGCATTACACACAACCAGTTTATATTTGACCAAATAGCCAGGCTCAATTTTTTATTGAAGAACCTATCTAATGCAACCTTTAACATCCTTGCGCCGTCTGTTATGAAGATGGGCAGTAAATTTATCAGTCCAATATTCAGACTGAGAAAAGCCACCCACCCCATAAGGGTCAGGAGCCACATAATCACTTCAAACACAGCTCTTGTAAATATATTTTCATTTTTTAGTTTTGTTTTGCTGCCATGTACCCAAACGCCAAGGTAACTCTTGCCTTCTTTTTCAGGATGCTCAGTTGTTGTAACAAAGAATGTCTGGTTTTTAGAGCTGAGATTGATTGTTTCATTAACACTCACATCATTTATTATTTTTTCAAAATCCTTTGGGCTTCTTATATCAATCCCATTAATTTTTGTGATGACTGTGCCATTTGTAATCCCTGCTTTCTCTGCCGGCAGTCCAGATTGGGGTGAGATAACAACTCCTTCTGAAAAAACCATGCTGTTAACTAGTGGAGCAAAAATCAGTGCTGCAATAATACTAATCACTACAACTAAAAGCAGGTTAGAGAAAGAACCCGCTGCAAATACAGAGTTTTGTATAGACCCTTTCTGTTTTGTTAATCTCTTTTCATCCGGTTCTACAAATGCTCCAAGAATAGGACCAAAAAAAGCAATACCTGAAGACTTAACCCGTATATTATGTACTACAGCAATAACTCCATGGGCAAATTCATGTACGCACATGATTATAAATAATGCAATCCAGCCGGTTATCAAAGGAAATATCAATCCAGTGCCTGCAATAGGAAGCCCGGGAATAACTGGGCTTGCTCCGCTTGATCCTGGAACATCCAGCACCAAATTATAAGTTAAAATAAAAATAAGAATCAAAGTAAATATCATCCCCGCATAACCCACAAATATTCCTGCATATCCAAGAAATTTGAAAAATCCTTTACCTTTACCAGCCATATAGTTCATGAAGTTGATTCCTATTTGGGTTCTGTAAAGTGCAACAAACTTCCCATGGAAATCAAGCCTTTTTCTGTTAATATAAATCAGAAATACAATCAGCGAGTAGAATAATATTGTAAATTTATATTTAACTATCACAGGAAAAATAGAATCCCAAATCATTTTTTCTTTACAGCTCTGAACGCGTGGCTATTGCATCTTCTGCATTTGACCTTGCCTTGTATGACTTTCATATTCGGAGTCCTAATCTTACTCTTGCATTTCTTACATACAAATATATTTCTGAATTTCCTTGCATCAGCTTCTGGGAATTTTACCATTTTTTTAAGTGTTTAGTAAGTTGTATCCGAATATAAATCAATAAAATAATTATCCTTCTTTATTTATTTTTTCAAGCAGACTCACAACATTCCAGATTTGAGTTCTTGTATAAGCCTGTAGATTAACATCATCTGCAATCTCATCAAGGTCATTTAATGCCTTGCTTACTTTTGTTGAAATTTCTGCCTCCTCTTTTAAATTTTTTATTATACTTTTTATTATTGATCTTACATTCTTGGGAACAGTCACATCTCCCTCAAGTTCTGTAAGGATTTCTATAGGATCATTAATTTCTTTATTGCTCATTTTACTTTTTCATCTTTTTTAGAATTTCTTCCTGTAGCGTTGAGCTTTTTTCTTTTATCTGCATTTCTTGTTTTTCCAGGCTTTTGACTCTCAATCCAACAATTTCTTTTTTTTCTTTAAGGTCTTTTTTTAAGTCTTCTTTTTTCGTCAAGACCATTATATTGCCCACAATCTTATAGGATTTATCAGTAGTTTCCAGCTCCTTTAAGGCTGAGTCTGTTTCCGCTATCTGCAGCTGAAACTGTTGTTTCTGCATAAGCAGGTTTTGCATGCTTTGCTCAAATAACTGCAGTTGGTTTATTTTTTCTTCTGTTTCCTTTTCCATTTTAGTTATCTTGCCTTTACTTTTGTAGGAGTGCTTCTTGGCTTAAAGAGCATTTTACTTCCACAATAAGGGCATCTTACTTTTTTTCTTAAATAATCCTGAGCCACTTTTTTGTTGCAATTGAAACATTTATATTCTACCATTTTAAACACCTTCCTCGGCTTGTATCTCCTCAATAACAGGTTCTTCTTTTGTTTTTATTTTTTTCTGTATGGTATAGGCCTTACCGGTAAATTTTGCTTTGCATTTCCTGCAGTGCCATATCCCTACCACAATCCTCTTAACGTGGAATTTGTTACAGTAAGGACATTTATGTTTTTTTCTTAGCTCTTTTTCTATCTTGGCTAATTTTTTCTTGGGTTTTCTGCCGTATCTTGCTCCAAATCTCTTAACAGAGCCCAATTTTTCAGCTTTTGCCATATTATTTAGGATTAGTGTTTTATTTATAAATCTTATCTTTAAAAGGCATTACTCTATTCTTTTTATTTTATCAGCCTAATATACTTATTAAAAATGGGGCTACCCGGATTTGAACCGGGGTCGTCTGGTTTTTTGCATATAGGCCCAAACCAGAAAGGATAATCCAAGCTACCCCATAGCCCCTTTACGAGGTTATTTAGTATTTTTAGGCTATTTTTAAATCTTTTGATGAAATTTTTTTATTAGTCAAAAAAATGATAAAAATTAAAATAAGTTCAAACCCAAAACATGTTTTATTTAAATTAATAACTGCATTATCGACAAAAACCAATATATTTATAAATAAATAATTGTTGTAGTTATGTCAATGAAAAATAAAGACTCATTAAAGACTGAATAGCTTATTTTCTTAGATTTTGTTAGTCATAACACTATTAATGTGATAAAAATGATATTAAACGAAAAGCAAAAACACGACCTGAAAAGGTTCATAAAGGAAACTGAAAAATATAAGGGGAGACATACAGAATTAGTTAGTGTTTACATTCCTCATGGTTATGACATGAATAAGATAATAAACCATCTGGACCAAGAGAAGGGCACTGCAATGAATATAAAATCTGCCGCTACCAGAAAGAACGTCATCACCTCTTTGGAAAAGATGACTCAGCATTTAAGGTTATTCAAAAAAACTCCAGATAATGGACTGGCTGTTTTCTCAGGAAACGTCGCAGAAAGAGAGGGCCAGGAAGACTTCAAGGTGTGGAGTATGGAGCCCCCAATCCCGTTAAACACCAGAATTTACCGCTGCGATAAAGAGTTTGTTTTAGACTTAATTAGAGATATGCTCGAAACCAAAGAGATTTACGGCTTGGTTGTTGTTGACAGGCGTGATGCCCATATTGCCTTATTAAAAGGCAAATCAATAATTCCTGTAGTTAAGACCCATTCAGAAGTCCCTGGAAAGACAAAAGCTGGAGGCCAATCAGCAGCAAGATTCGAAAGAATAAGGGAAGGCGCTAAAAAAGACCATTTCAAAAAAGTTGCAGAATATATGAAAGAGCAGTTTTTAGGCAATAAAAATCTTAAAGGAATAATAGTCGGGGGCCCAGGCCCTACAAAATACGATTTTATTGATACCGGCTTTATAACAACAGAAGTGAAAGATAAAATAATTGCAGTTAAGGATTTGGGTTATACTGGCGAATTTGGATTTCAGGAATTAGTTGACAAAAGCCAGGACGTTTTAGCAAAAGAGGATATAATGAATGAGAAGAAGATAATGGCCAAATTTTTTAATTTGCTGGCAAAGCATCCGGGAAAAGTAAATTACGGGGAAAAAGATGTTATGGATAATTTAAAGATGGGCATTATAGAAACTTTGCTGATTTCCGAAGATTTAGAAGATCAAAAAATTGAAAATTTTGAAAAAGAGGCAAAGAAAGTTAACTCAAAAGTTGAGATTATCTCCACAGAAACAAGAGAAGGTGTTCAATTAAGAGACCTTGGCAAGGTTGCTGCTATTTTAAGGTATGAGGTCAAACATAATCCATAAATATAAATATTAATTAAAAACAATAAAATTATTATAAACCAGCTAATTCTTTAAAAAACATGAAACTTGTCGAACAAGCCTTTATAGATTTATTTCCCGAAAAAAATCTGGAAAATTATGAATTAATTCTGAAATATAATAACAAGTTCAAGCCCTACAATGCAAACGTAAAATACAGGAATAATAAAATCCAGTTCAGCCTAAGCAAAAAATGGAAAACAATTTCCAGAGAAATCCAGGCTGGCTTGATGCAGTCATTGTTAATAAAAATATTCAAAGAAAAAAAGAACACAACTAATATTGACCTTTACAATATTTTCATGAAAAACATCCACATAGCAGTGCCAAAAACAAAAACCGATCCCATGCTGGAAAGTTCATTCACCAGAGTAAATGAAAAATATTTTTATGGCTTAATAGAAAAGCCGAACTTAGTTTTTGGAAATAATTCTTTAAGAAAGCTTGGAAGCTATGAATACGGCTCAGACACAATTTCAATAAGCAGGATTTTCCAGGATAAGGAAGATCTGCTGGATTACATCATGTATCACGAAGTTTTACATAAAAAGCACAAGTTCAAAAACAAAAACGGAAGAAACTACCACCACACAACTAAATTCAGAACAGATGAAAAGAAATTTGAAAATAGCAAAGAAATGGAAAAAGGGATAAACAGATTAATAAGAAATAAAAAATTATTTTTTATGTTCTGCTAAAACTCTTGCCATTTTGGCCAGTGAACTCTATTGTTTTTGTAAAACTATAAGGTAGCCCCCGAGTTCACTAGTTAAACATCTTCATCAGGCGCAGTGAACAAAAGGGTTTCATCAGAGCTATTCTTTAGAAAGTTTTTTTAATTACAAAAGATTTAAATAGAAGACATTTATTCATAAAATTATAAAAGGTGGTATTTATGACTAGGTTATTGCCATTGGCTGCAATGGAAAAAATATTAAAGCAATGCGGTGCTGAAAGAGTTTCTGACAAGGCTAAGGTTGCAATGAAGAATATTATGGAAGAGATTGCTGATGATATTGCTGCTCGTGCCATCCAGTTTGCAAAACATGCTGGAAGGACAACTGTGAAAGACAGGGATATAAAGCTAGCTACAAAGGAAAATTAAAATGACAACCAAGATGTCCAGTATTGGAAGCTTACAAAAAGGAAACTATGTTGTTATAGAAGGAGCTGCCTGCAGAGTAGTAGACACTCAGGTTTCAAGGCCAGGAAAACATGGCCATGCTAAAGTAAGAATGACGGCAGTAGGTTTAGTTGATGATAAAAAAAGAGTTGTTGTAATGCCGGGTCATGACAATATTGAAGTGCCGATAGTGGAGAAAAAAACAGCCCAGGTCCTTTCTATTCAAGGCACCATAGCTAATGTAATGGAATCTGAGACTTATGAAACCTTTGACTTAAAAATACCTGGAGAATTAAAAGACTCTGTTGTCGAAGGCTGCAATGTTCTTTATTGGGTCATCCTAAAAGACAAAATAATGAAGCAGGTTAAGAGTTAAAATTAAATTGCATTATTCAAAAAAAGTTTAAAAATTCTAAATAAAAATTGAATAATAGAGTCAATTAGGTTTTTGATTGAACAGTTTTTCTTATCAATCTTCAAATAAAACATCATAACCCTACATTTATTTCCATATAGAAAAAAATTATCCTACCAAATACCTCTTTTCTCTTAACAATAAGCCCTTTTATTATCCCTTATCTTTAAAAAAGAATTATTTAAACGTAATTTTCAATAATAAACCTTATTTTCTATTCTTTATCAATAAAACCCCCTTTTTACTGCCTTTTACCTATCTAAAACTTACAAAAAATATATATAGTATCACGTTCTCTTAAGGAATGGGAGTGGTTATGTTACAATCAATAGAACAAGCTAAGATAGGAGAAGTTGTGCCTGTCTATAAGGTAACAGAAGGCACAGATGCATTAGATTATTTTGCTAAACTTTCTAATCATGGTAGAATTAAAAATACAATATTGTTTGAGTTTAAAGATAAAATTATTGGCAGCGCAGCTCCCTGTTTGAAATTAACCGGAAATAAAGAGAATTTTGAAATAACTGCTTTAAACAACCTGGGAAAAAAATTCCTGGATTTCTTAAAGGGAGATTTCAAATTTTGCAGTAAAGCTCAGTACAGTCAGAATAAGATCACCGGAACCTTGCAGCAGGCAAAAAAAGCAGTAAGTGAAGATCAAAGATTAAAGCTGAAAAGCCACATGGACATCATAAGGCAGGTAGCTTTTAAATTTAAGCCAACCTTAAAGCCATTTATGCCTTACTGTGGCTTATTTGGAATCTTTTCCTATGACTTTATTGAGCATTTTGAAGAGATGCCTGAAAAAGAAGACATTTTAAACGAGCCCTATTATGAATTTTATTTTTTAGATAATCTTTTTGTAATGGACAAAAAAGAAGATAAGATGCATCTTATAGCAAATGCCTTAATCATGGGTGATAAAAGGGAAAAAACATACAATGAATGCTTAAAAACAATAGAGTGTTATGAGAATAATTTAAAGAAAAAACCGTCAAAAATAAAGAAATACAAGCTCAAAGAACATGTTATAACTACAGATACAGAAAAAGAAGAATTCGAAGCTATCATCCAAAAAATCAAAAAAAACATTTTAGAAGGAAACATCTATAGTGCATTGCCTTCACGAACAATAATTTCAAATTATAATTCTGAGCCTTTTGACATCTACAGGCGTTTAAGGAATAAAAGCCCTTATGCATTTTATTTTAATAGCGATAAAGGAACACTATTAGGGACAAGCCATGAAATGTGCTTGAAATTAGAGGGAAAAGAAGAAAAAACCATAGAAATTAAGCCAATAGGAAACATAAAATCTTTTGGTTTCAAAGATAAGGATAATATTGATACAGAAAACAAGTATGAGGCTGAATTAAAGATTGATTTTAAGGAAATTGCAAAGCACATAATGGCAATAGACGCAGCAAGAAGCGACATAAGCAGAGTATCAAAATTAGGGACAAGGCATTTAGACAATATTTTTGTAGTTGAGAAATATTTTGATAAGCAGCACTTAACTTCCAGCATTAAAGGAATTTTAAAAGAAGATTTAGATGCATTGCATGCTTATATTTCCTGCATGAACAGGTTAAGTGGATACCCTAAAATATCAGCTATGAGATTATTAAGGCAGCTTGAGGAAAATAAGAAAGGATATTTTCACGGAACTGCTTGCTATATAAACCCTGATAAGGATTTTTATGGCTCCATAATAAAAAATACAATAAGGCTTAAGAATAAAAAAGCCCATATCCCCTTGAACGCAGATATTGTTTATGATAGCATTGCAGAAAAAGAATTCAAGGATACAGAAAAAAAGGCAAAAACATGCCTAGAAGCAATAAAATCAGCCGGTGGTTTAAAATGAAAGTTTTTTTTATTGACAATCTCAGCTCATTTACTTATAACTTAGTTGAGGAATTTGAGAAAAAAGATTGTCAGGTTTTGGTTTTCAGAAGCGATGTAGATGAAAGAGTAATTGATAATGAGATTAAAAATTTCAAACCAAACCTGATTGTCATTGGCCCTGGAGCATCTTTAAACCACTCTGGAATTTCAATACATGTAATAGAAAATTATTACAAAAAAACTCCAATCTTGGGGGTGGGCCTGGGCAATGAATGCATCATAGAAGCTTTTGGTGGCAAAGTAGGCAAGGCTCCTGAAGTCTTTTTTGGAAGGCAGTCTAAGATACTCCATGACGGAAAAACAATCTATAAAAAATTCAGCAAAGAGTTTAACGCTGCCAGATACCACCCTTCATCCGGCATAGATATACCTTACTGCCTTGAAGTGTCTTCCAGAACCGATGAAGGCATAGTTATGGGTGTCAGGCACAAAGAGCATCTTGTTGAAGGCATCCAGTTTAATCCTGAAAGCATCTTGACTCCAATGGGAAGCTTGATAATTGAGAATTTACTTGACGAAATCAAAAAAAAATAAATCATTAGTTGAAAAGGACAATAAAAAGAACCAAATAGTCCACAAACAGGAGCACATTCATTTGTGAACCTGGTTGTACTATGTTTTATTTTTATTTAAAAAGTTTTATAATTTAAAAAATAAATAAAAGATAAAACAAAACAAAAACACAAATAATTGTGCAAGTGTAATATAACTCAATGGTTAAAAATTTAAGGATAAAAAACTAAATTAATATTAAAATGAAAATCAAAATTGCACCTTCTATCTTGTCAGCTGATAAAAATAACCTAAACAAAGAAATTAAAGAAATAGAGGATTACGCAGATTTAATACACGTAGACATAATGGACGGCAGGTTTGTCCCTCCAATAACTTTCAAGGCAGATGAAATAAAAAAAATAAAAACAAAGCTGCCTTTAGACGTCCATCTGATGGTTGAAAACCCATTAAAAGATGGTTTTATAGACGATTATTCAGGTGCAGGAGCTTCAATAATAACAATACATTCTGAATGCAATGAGGATATAAATTTATTAATAAAAGAAATAAAAAGCAGAAACATAAAAACAGGAATCTCCATAAACCCTAATACTCCCCTTGATGAGATAAAACCCTATCTTGACAAGATTGATATGGTTCTGATCATGTCTGTTAATCCTGGTTACGCAGGCCAGAAATTTATTGAAGATGTTTTACCAAAAATTAGAGAATTAAAAAAATTAAAGCCTGAACTGGATATTGAGATTGACGGAGGCATTAGCAAAGGCACAATAAAAAAAGCATTTGATGCAGGAGCTGATATCTTTGTAGCGGGCTCTTCAATTTTCGGAAAAGAAAACAGAAAAGAAGCCATAGCAGAATTAAGAAATGCTGTAAAATAAAGCTCTAAGTTTTAAACATCTTCTCTAGACATGTTTTGATACATCTTAATGGAGATATAACAAAATTAAAATTATTAAATTATGAAAATCCATATAGATTTAAAAAAAACAGAAGACAATTCTTATGATATCATAATAGGCAGCAGAATCTTAAATAGAATTCCTGAAATATTAAAAAAAGAAAATCCTGCTGATAATTACATCATAATCACTGATTCTAACATAAAAGAAATCTACGGAAAGGACCTATTAAATAACATTAAAAATAATAACCTCCAAACTACTCTAATTTCTTTTGAAGCAGGAGAGCAAAGCAAAAACATCAATACGGTAAAAGAAATTCTAAGTGAGATGCTAAAAAACAACTTCGACAGAGACTCATTAATACTGGCTCTTGGCGGAGGTGTTGTAGGGGACATTGCAGGTTTCGTAGCTTCTGTATATAAAAGAGGCATCAGATACATACAAATTCCAACAAGTTTAATTGCGCAAGTAGACAGCAGCATCGGAGGTAAAACCGGCATCAACACAAGATATGGGAAAAACTTATTAGGCACATTCTACCAGCCAGAAAAAGTTATAATCGACACAAGCACATTAAAAACACTGCCTAAACAGGAATTTATTAACGGATTATCAGAAGTTATAAAGCACGCTTTAATAAAAGATAAGGATTTTTTTAATTTTTTAGAAAAAAATATCAATACAATCTTAAGTTTAAACAATGGCGCATTAGAACACATCATAAAGCGAAGCTGTGAAATAAAAAAAGAAATAATAGAAAAGGACGAAAAAGAAAAACACTGCAGGAAAATGCTTAATTTGGGTCATACAATAGGCCATTCTCTGGAATCAGCAAGCAGCTATAAACTTCCTCATGGCAGTGCTGTTTCAATTGGCTTGTTGGCAGAAGCTAAAATCTCGGGGGAATTAGGATTATTAAAACAAGCAGAAATTAAACAAATAAAAAGCTTATTGGAAACCTGCAGATTACCCACAACCATACCAGAATTCATAAATCTTAAATTAATAATTAAAAACACATCTTATGACAAAAAAGCAGTAAAAGGAGAACCATATTATGTTTTACTGGAAAAGATTGGAAAAGCCAAAATTGGTGTAAAAGTACCAGACAAAATTATTTCTAAGGTTATGGAAGAATTAAAATGATCTGCACAACCATTGTAGCTGAAAACACAGAAGATGCAGTAAAAGCTATGAAAAAAGCCTCAAAATTAACAGACTTAATAGAGCTGAGAATAGACTACATCCAGGATATCAATAAAAAAAATCTTAAAAGGCTGCTAAATAAAAAAAATAAGCCCATTATTGTCACAAACAGAAAAAAATATGAAATGGAAAAATTCAAAGGCAGTGAAAAAAAAAGAATAGGCTTATTGGAAGAATCTATTAAATTAAAGGCAGATTATATCGATATTGAATATTCTGCAAATAAACAGCTATTAAAGAAAATAATAAAAAATAAAGGAAAAACAAAGATTATTGTTTCATATCACAATTTTAAAAACACCCCTAATAATCTGCACGATATTTTCAACAAAATAAAAAAATTAAATCCAGACATAATAAAAATTGTTGCTTTTGCAAACTCTATCAATGACAATTTCAAAATCTTTGAATTATTAAAAAAAACAAAAAACAAAAAAATAATTGCATTCTGCATGGGTTCTTATGGAAAAATAAGTAGAATTCTTTGTTTAAAATACAACTCATTTTTAACATACTCCTCCTATGAACAACAAAAAAAAGCAGAATCCTGTCAATTAACTCTTAATGAATTATTAAACGATTATAATACTAAAAAAATAAATAAAAACACCCAAGTTTATGGATTAATAGGAAACCCCTTGGAGCATTCTCCAAGCCATCTGATTCATAATGCTGGTTTCAAAAAATTAAAGCTGAACAATATCTATGTAAAATTTAAAGTAGACAATCTAAATGAATTCATAAAAAATTTCAGGAAATTTAAAATCAAGGGAGCAAGCATAACTATCCCCCATAAATTAGCTGTAATGAAACATCTCGATTCTATTGACAATACAGCTAAAAAAATAGGCGCAGTTAACAC
>JADHVE010000034.1 GCA_016784195.1 Candidatus Woesearchaeota archaeon
CAGAGCTTATTTGTCCGTCTTCTACTTGCTCTTCTCTGCCTTTTTCATCGTATACTGTTTCTTTTTCTTCTTTACCTTCTTCTTCATCCATAGTACATCAGATTACAATTTGAAGTAAACTATTTAAAAATATTTGTATGTTGGAGAATATAAACAAGAAAATTAGGTTTATTTTGTTAAAAATAAAAAAATCCCTGCGGCCGGACTTGATTGTAATATATTTTTAAGATATTTAGTTAACCAATAAGGTTTTTCAACTATTAAATTATGATTTTCTCCACTGACATTTCTCCTATTGCACTAGACATCCACGCGTGAGATATATAAAGGAGTAATCATTTACATAGTTTCAACTAAAAAAGTATTGATTAAAAATGTCTAATAATTTAAAAATAACTCCAGAAATAGCAGAAATGTGTGGTATTATTACTGGCGATGGCCATTTATGCAGATATATATCTCCAAAGAGAACTGACTATAAGATTGAAATAAGTGGCGATAAAAAAGAAGAAATTGCTTATTTTGAATATGTTTCATCTTTATTTGACAAAATTTTTAATAAACCTTTAAAACTAATAATTGAAGAAGAATATTCTAGATTATATACACACTCAAAAGAGATATTGGAATTTTTTGAAAAAATAGGCTTGATAGTCGGGAAAAAATCTGATAGAGCTTTTATCCCAAATACCCTCCTTCACGACAAAAAATTATCATTATATTTTCTGAGGGGGTTAGCAGATACAGATTTTTGTGTAATGTTCAAAAAAGGGAATAGGAAAACTCATTCCTACCCTAAAATCGTTGCTGAATTTGCTTCTAAAAGGATCATTGAAGATATACAGAAAATTCTTGATAGGATAAATATAACTTATTATAAACAGAAAGTGAGAAAAACAAATTCATTTGGTCAATTTACCCATTATAGACTTGAAATTAATGGAAAAAATAATCTAAATAAGTGGATAAACCTTATCGGATTCTCAAACCCAAAACAAACAACCAAAATAAAAGTATGGGAAATATTAGGTTATTGTCCTCCGAAAACAACCTATTCTCAAAGAATAAAAATATTAAGAGAAATGGATAAAAATCCATCCCCCTTATAAATCCCCGCTGGCGGATTTGAACCACCAACCTTCCGGTATTGGCTGGCTCTCTATCATTCCTTGCTTAGTGCATAAGGTCATAGAGCGCATCTTTGGCTCTGAATAAATCAGCACAGCCGAACGCTCTAGCCATTGCTCCCTAAAAAGATAGGTTTGAGCTAAGCGGGGATTATATTTAGAAATTACCCCTTTATTTATAAATATTATGCTAAGAACTAACACTTAATCTATTTGAGCTGGTTTTAATTTCTTTACGGTTACATTTAAATTTAGCAGTTGCAGATGGCAGATTAAAGTCCCCTAATATTGGAAACCTATGCCTGATTTTATAAGATAAAACGCGCTCTTCACCTACTTCCAAGTTGTCAATAACCCACTTGACAATAGTCCCCTTTTTTTCATGTTTTAATATTTGGGTTGGCTTTAACGTTCCAATAGAAATATCCTTCTCTATATTTGTAATATTGGGTATTACTTCCTTTAATTCTATAGCCTCTATCTTTTTATTGCCTCTGTTCTTTATATTAAGAATGACATTTAATCCAGAAATTCCTCCTTCCCTCTTTATTATGTTTTTTACTTCTTTTCTTATTGATAATGGGCTTCTGTATTTGTAATAAATAAAAACAAGAATTATTGCTAATATGATTGCAATAAACAGTATTCTGTAGTTTTCAACAATGATAACTTCCATAGAATTGTTTTCATCTAATTTGACATTCCAGACAAAGTACCTTTTATCATCCTCTTTCAAAACTTTTGCTTTTGGCTTTGTTGATGTGAATAAGATTTTAAATAAGGATGTCTCTATTTTCATTTCTTCTGAATAATCAGGATTGTTTGAATAAAATACAATCTCTTTTTCTGTCTTTAAGAATTTCTTTTTAACCTCTTCTTTGTCTTTGTGTGTATATTCTATAATCTCTACAGGTATAACAATAGGATTAACAACAACCTTGTCTCCTTTTAAGACTGTTACTGCAAAACTATCTTTTTGCGGAGAAGTCAACGGGTTTAATCTTTTTGTCAGCATCAGGGCTTTTTCTTCTTCAGGGCCTAACTCATATTTTATTGAATCTTTTATTAAATTGCTGTCTATTTGTATTGTTAAATCAGTGTAGTTGATGACATTCTGGTTGTTCAGGTTTATCTTTATTGGAATCTCTTCTCGAGGATCAATCTTTTTTGGTATATTTACTGTAGTAATGATTGTTGGAGTATAGCCTTGAACCAAAGATTCCCTTGATGTTATAGCAACTATCATGGGTATAGCTAAAGCTTCATTCGTTGTCTTCGACTTTACCCTTATGGTAATAAAATGAGAGCCGGTGATTATATTTTTAGTGTCTAACGGGTCTATTACCAATTCTATTGAATTTTTTGAATTAGACTCTACATCAAGAAATATTGGGTTTACAATAGGCTCTGTGCGAACATCCCATACTGGATAATCCAGGGAATATATCCTGAATGTCTGGTTTTTGTTAAGGTTGTTTTTTATTTCCAGCTTAAATTTAGCCACATCGCTTATCTCTATCTTATCTTTGATTGGAGAATAGCTTAGTTCAAAACTTATTGCATAAACACTAGAAATACACATTATTAATATCAATAAGAATGAAAAGTATTTTTTGATTTTATACATTTAACTACCACCTATATTTGATGAGTATACCAATAAATATACTTATATATAAATCTTTCTTTGAAAGGTTTAGATACTATTAAGTCAAGATAATCCACCATTATTCTGGAGCGGAAGCCAGATACTTTGTAAAACAATGAGGGGCTGAAAACCCTATCGCAAAGCTAAATCTTTTGATCTATCCAGTATCGATGTTTAGTACTGCTAACTTAAAACCCTAAGATAATCCTTAACCCGGTCAATTATAGATTTAAGATAATACTTCTCAATCTTCTCTTCAAAGATAACTTCCAATTCGTCAAATTCTGTAATCCTGTATTTGTTGGCAATACATTCTATCAAAAACAAGTCCTTTAATCTTTTTAATTGCCTTCTTATGTTTGAAGAGGCTATACCTACCAAAGGAAGTTTTTGCTTTTTTCTTGCTTCAATAACCTGCTTTTCAATCTCTTTGCTGTCCAGAGATCTTTTCTGTTTTTTTGTTTTCAGCAGAACATTAAAGATATCCACAATAACATCTCTCGAGTCTCCTGGCTGTAATAATCCGATTGACAGGCATATTTTTCTAACCAAATCTCTTTCAGATAGCTTAGAAGGTTTTTCATAACGCCTTAAGGTTATTTCTGATAAAGGCATATCTTTAGAGATTGTTTTAGACATTTTAATTGAATTTTTATTTTTTACCGATAAATTTTTTTATCGGTAATAGTTCGTTATGTTCTTTATTGGTTTTATCTGCTTTTATTTATTCTTAAATATTTTAATCTAAAACAAATAGAAATTGTAATTGTTTAAATATTTTTGCTTATTTCGGTATAGCCAGCTTAAGTGCTAAAAATATTTATAATTTTTGGTTTCAAAACCTTAAAAAAACAGCTCAAACTGCTTATCCTTAACCTTTTCTTTACTTGAAAATTTATATTTCTTAGGTGCTGACTCAGAAATCTCTATTTTACTAGCTCCAACTTTCTCTTTGATTAAAGTTTTATGTTCATAAAGTATTGTCTGCAGAACCTTATCTGTTTTTATGCATAAGTCAATCTTGTCTGACTTTCTAAGCCCTGAATTTTTCCTTAATGCCTGGACTCTCCTCATCAACTCCCTGGCATAACCTTCTGCTTCAAGCTCTGCATTTAAGGTCTTGTTCAGATAAACAAACCCTTTTCTTAAAGAACCTTCAATATAATCTTGTGGGACAACTCTCTGAACAATAAGATGCTCTTTTACAATATTCAATTTCTCCCCGTCTATCTTTATCTCAAATTTCCTTTCTTTATCCAGGTGATTCAAAATAGTTTCTGCGCTGCTCTTGGCTATCTCTGCAATGACTTTTGGAGCCTTGTTTCCAAAGTCAGGGCCTAGCTGGGAATAATCAGCTCTAACAGTTGATTTAACACCGTCTAATTTTTCCTGGACTTTAATCTCTTTGACATTAGTCTGTGTTTTAATTATCTCTTTTAGTTTTTCAATTGCTTTTCCAATATTTTTGTCTTTTATAACTATAACAGCCTCTTTCAAAGGCCATCTAACTCCTAACTGTATTTTTTCCCTTAATGCTAAAACATTCTGGATAACATTACTTATAACATCCATATCATTTTCAAGTTTCTCATCTATCATCTTAGGTTCATAATCAGGCCAGCCATACAATGAAATGCTCTCTTCTTTGAGCTTGAACTTTTCCTTAAAATTCAGATAAATCTTTTCTGTTATAAACGGAGCAACAGGAGTAAATATCTTCAGTATTTCAGATAAAACCTTATAGACAGTATACAAAACTACTTTCTTATCCTCTTTTGAGCCTATAGAAGCCTTATCCCTTGTTAATTGGATATAAGTCCTGCTTAGCTCAAGAAATAATGATTCAATTTCTGCAGGCGTCTCATCTAACCTATAATTATCATAAAGCTCTGCAACCTTTTTAATTGTTGAATTTAATTTTGATAGTATATATTTTTCTTCAATCCCTAATTTATCTTTATCAATCTTTAATTTTGCAGGGTTTGTATCTAACTGCTTAGCTAAGTCCATTACATAATTGTGGAGGTTCCAAAAAACTGTTAAATATTTATGCTTCACTTTCATATCTTCAAAATTATAATTCAAATCCTCACCAGCACTAATTCCACCAATAGAATAAAACCTGAAAGTATCAGCCCCCCATTTACTCACAACCTCTTCTGGAAGGATATAATTTCCCAGGCTTTTTGACATCTTCCTGCCTTGAGTATCATTGATAAAGCCATGCATAAAAACAGCCTTAAAGCAGGGCTTCTCCCAAGCTACCATTGAAGCTACATAAAGCAGGTTAAACCATCCTCTGATCTGGTCAATACCTTCCATAATAAAATCAATTGGAAACATTTCCTTGAAAAGATCTTCTCTTTGAGGATAATAAAGGCAATTCCATGAAGCAGAGCCCGAATCTATCCACACATCCAAAACATCCGGAATTCTTTCTTTCTCACCGCCACACTTGCATTTAATCTTAACCTTGTCAATCCACGGCTTATGTAGGTTATCAGGTATTTTGCCGGCTAATTTTTTTAATTCTTTTATAGAACCTACAACAACGAACTCATTACAGTTATTACATCTCCATATTGGTAGGGGAGTTCCCCAGTAACGTTGCCTGGTAATTCCATTATCCCTTAAATTTGCTATCCAGTTGTCAAAACTTCTTGAGCCGGCATATCCAGGAACCCATTTAATCTTCTTATTCAGTTCGCGCATCTTGTCCTTTAAGTCTTCAATCTTAAAGAACCATTGTTTTGTTGTTTTGTAAATTACAGGCTCTTTGCATCTCCAGCAGTGAGCATAATCATGCTCTACTCTGGTTGTTGCAATTAATACTTTTCTCTTATCTAAAGCTTCAATAAATCTTGCATCATCTTTTTTGCAATAAGCCCGGTAAATTCTCCAATCTCCTCAAACACGCCTGATTCAGATAAAGTGTTAAACGGAGGAATATGGTTTTTGTGCCCAACTTCATAATCTTCAGGGCCGCAGCCAGGAGCCATATGCACCAAGCCGGAGCCTGCGCTTGTATCAACATATTCCTCGCTTAAGACAACAGTATGCACATTCGGATGTTCTTTTTCTAATTCCTTGTATTTTTCTACAACATCCTCAAATGGATGGGTGTATTTTAATCCTTTAAGCTCGTCTCCTTTGAACTCTTCTAAAATTTTGAATTTTTTATCTGCAACTCCCTGTATCAAAACAGGCGCTAATGCCTTGGCTATAATCCAGACTTCATCATCAACTTTAGCCCTGACATAATCAATTTTCGGATTGACCATAACTCCAAGATTGAATGGGATTGTCCATGGAGTTGTTGTCCAGACAACCAGAAATTCATCTTTTGCTTTTCTTAGTGGAAATTTTACAAAGATAGAGTCCTCTGAAACATTCTTATACTCCAGTTCATGCTTTGCAAGCGCTGTTCCGCATCTCGCGCACCAGTGCATTGTCTTTTCTCCTTCATACAATCTGCCTCTTTCATGTGCTTTTTTAATTAACCACCACTCACCGTCAATCCATTCCCTGGATTTTGTCTGGTAAGCATTTTCAAAGTCCATCCAGACTCCGAGTCTTTCAAAATCCTTATTCATAACTTTTAAGTTTCTAACTGCAAATTCCTCACAGGTTTTGATAAATTTTCCAATTCCAAACTTTTCAATATCATCTTTGTTTTTCAGTCCATGCTCTTTTTCCACTCCCTGCTCTGTAGGCAATCCGTGCATGTCATATCCTGCTCGGTCCCAGACATCCAGGCCATTCATCCTTCTGAATCTTAACAAAGAATCTTTGTATGACTTGTTCCAAGCAGTGCCTAGATGAACCTTTCCTGACGTGTAAGGGGGTCCATCACAGAAATAGAACTTCTTGTTCCCTTTATTCTTCTTTCTGGCTTTTTCCAGTATATTATCTTCTTTCCAGAACCTTAAAATTTCCGGTTCAATCTTTAACGGCTCATATTTCTCTAGCATTTTAATCAATAATCTATTTTTTAATTAATCTATCCAAAACCATGGTTTTTATTATTTTTTAATTAATAAATTTTTAACCATGCTTATTAATGGTAAATTTTTTATTGGTTTTCAATAATGGTTTTTTTATTAATTTTTATTGTAGTTTATATATATTTCTATCATTCTGTGGGTTTCTAGACTTAACAAAGCCTAGCTTTTAGATAATAATGATAGAAAGGATACTAGCAAAAACTGCAATCTTAAAAGTTAGTTTTGATGCCATGCTAATTGGAATGTTCGGTTTGTTTTTAAAGTTTTTTAATTTTATCTGATTGTTTTTAGTCCTGTCCTGCTCAATTTAACAAACCATCTAGAAATATCCATAAAAATATCTTTTTGTTTTTTATGTATAGAATGTAATCTGTCAATGTGCTCTTTACATTTAGCTTCTGTTGTTAGTTTATGCTCTAAATTTTTTGGAACGTAATCCATCAGTAATTTATAATGATCATCAAGATTTTTTATTTTACTTTTAAGCTCATTTAACTCATTGGTTATTGCTGGAATGCCTGAATAATCATTTTTTAAAAAATTGTTAATGACCTTCAAAGTCTTTTCTTTGTCTTTTGTTAAAATTGAAGACCTTAATACAGACAGGTTATAAAACAGGCTTCTCAGTCTTTCATTTAGCTCATTCTTCTCTTTCAGATGAGAATTCATCAGCGTTATCTCAACTGGAATACTCTGCTGGTAAACTGTCTTTAAGAATTTTTTATCATGCAGCTCTGAATACTTCTGGAAATTATCAATAACCTCTTTTATTTCCTTTAAATTTTCCAGCTCTTCTCTAATTTCTATTATGTTAATATTAAACACCTTTTTTACTATTTTTTTATTCTTTCAACTATAACTCTGACTAGATCATCTTCTTTTAATTTAAGCAATTGAATTATCTCTATTGGTACATTTATACCCAGGCTTGTTCCTGTTTTCCTGATCTTCCGTACAAATTGCTCTTTGTCCATATTATTAAATAAGATAATAAATTATTTAATAATATATAAATGTTTCTGTTTTTAGAAAGATTTATGCTTGAAAATCTTTGATTTTCACTGCATGCCTGTTTTCTGGTTTTAAAGTCATATAACCTATAAACTAATTTATTACTAGAAAAATACAAAGCATTTTTTGTACAAAATTTAGAATAACAAAAATTTTCCAATTATCTATGTATGAGTCCTATTTTCACCTTAAAAAAGAGGAGCAATGAAAATTAAAAATTTTCAGTACACAGAAAATCTAAGATTTTCGCGTGTATTGCAGACTCCCACTATAGTTGAAAAATTTTTGGAATAGAAAAAGTCAAGCTTCATGTCAAGCCTATACCCTCAAACTTAAGACCGGGGGTATTAGGCTTTACCTTTTTTATAATCTAAAAAAATCCTTCTAATTTTTTCTGCTCTTTATGCTCCAGTAAATCGTCTTTGCTGTAGCCAAGAACTTCAAATATTTTATCTAACGCAGGAACGACCTGGTTATTGACATAATAATCTGAATCATAGTCTTCTTCCGTAACTTCATCCGGAAGCTTAGCCCTGTTTCTTATTATATCCGAGCCTTGTGTGACTACAAATTTTATTAACGCGCCAGGCCCGATTTTAATTCCCCGGTTTATCATGCGCTGGGCAACTGCCACATGAGGCCCTTTTGAAGTATAATCTGAAATCTCTTTTTGTAATTGTGTATGAATCACAACCTTCTCAACAGGTATCCTTTTCTCCCTTAAGTCATTAATTATTTTTTTAACATATTTTAATGCCTTTTTTTTATCGCCGTCCCTTAAGATGATATCAAGGACCTTTTCCTGTGTTTCTTTTGCTATAAACGACCAGTTTCTTCTCACAGCTTCAAAACCTTTTATCTTTAATGTTCCATCCTCTGATAGTAAAGCATATTTTTTCTTTGCTCCCAACACTCCCATTTTGGCAGAAACAAAAATACCTGCAGGATATAATCCCTCATATTCTAATTCCATAAGGCCCGGCAGTTCTGTATTTATCTTTTCTGCAAATTTATTCACATCTTCCTTAGTCTTTCCGTCTAAAGTCAAAAAAACACTATCAGTATCTGAATAAAGAACTTTAAACCCGCCATCTTCAGCCTTTTTTATGACATCCTGGATATAGAACCTTCCCCATGCTGTTGTTGCTTTTGCGCATTCCAGGCTGTACCATCTGGCGCCAAAAAACCCCAGATAGCCGTAAAAAGAATTTGCAAGTAATTTCAAGGAGTTTTGACGTGCATCAAGCAAAGCATATTTTGCGTCTTCACTCTTTATGATTTCCTTGATTCGCATCCTTCTGGTTATAAGCTCCTCAATCAAAGTAGGAATAAATCCTTTTCTTTTTGTGCAGAACCAGTATTCCTCATCCTCTGCAGGAGTTTTCTTGGCCGTACCTTCGCAGCATTCACAATTCAATGTTCCAATGCCTATATTGTGGCTGCCGATTATTGTGGGGTACAAGCTTCTATAATCAAAAACAACAATATTTTTATATAATCCTGGATGAGGCTCATAAACAAAACCCCCTTTATAAGTCTGTAGCCTCCTGTTCTGGATTTCATTATAGCCGGGTTTGTTAGGTGCAATCTCATCAAAATTGGGTGTTTGTTTTAATAAAAACCACTCCACTAATTGAGAGAAACCCATCCTATTAACATCATAGATGGTTAAGCCGACAATTTTCACTAGTTCAATTATTGTGGGCATCATCTTTTGGGTTAGCTTATAGGTTAATAGAGAATCATTCAGATTGTAATTGCAGAATTTTTCCAGTTTTTCGGGGTGTTTATCCCATATTTCTGAAAGTTCATCCAGATCAACATCATGCTTAGATCCCCCCAATAACTCACCGGCAACTGCATCCAGGTTAAAGGCATCTGTTTTCATGGTAGGTCCCATTACTCTTTTTATGAATTTGAAAATATCCAGGTGTGTGATACCTCTTATCCTGGATGTTGTAACCTTCTGTTTGTTAACCCTTAGTTCAGAATAATCCAGACCCAAATCCATAGATATTTTATATTTTTCAGCTCTTGTTTTTATATAAGGCAAATCAAAGCCATCTGAGAAATAGCCTGTTAGAATATCCGGCTTGAATGTTTCAATAGTCTCCTTGAATTTTTCAATTAATTCAGCCTCTGAATTGACAAATTCCACAAAATCCAGTTCAGTTTTGAATTTTTTCCACACAAAAACCTTTTTGAAAGGTTTTTCATCTTTTTGGGATTTTGCTTTAGCGCTATTTCCAGAGTAAAACGCCAACATTATTATTGGGTTTTTTTCCGGCTCTATGCTTCTGGAAGGGCTGTATGTTTCTATATCAAAAGACAAAATTCTTGGCTTGATTGTTTCAGTTCCAAGCTGCTCTATCTTTAAAGCCTTAAATACCGGAACTTTTGCCCTTAAAGTATAATGCTCTGCCTCTGCCTCATACAACGTCAATGGCACAATTTTTCTGTCAATAAGGTAGCGCCTTGAGAACATTATATCATATTCATAAATACCCTCTAAAATCTCCCAGTCTTTTACAACTTCTCTTATCATGGGAACATCACCCGGAAGCTGAGTATAGACCTTTATTGCCTGGACATCATTACCTAAAAATTTTTTATTTACTGCCTCTGTTCTTGTAACTTTTGCTGTTTTGTCATCCCTTTCTACTTCTATCTTTTCCAGTTTTTCTCTAACATCAACACCTTTTTTTGGAACAACATAAAAATAAGGCTCAAAGCTGTCATCTAAAATAAGAATCTGCTTATTGTCAGTAGTTCTTCCGAATAAATGGATCACGGGCTTACCATCTATCACTTTGTAGGTTACATCTAAAGGATAAAACTGGATTTTTTCTACCATAGAACTTTGGTTTGTTTTTTTTGTATATAAAATTTGTGATAAATCGAGAAATTAATAATCTATCATATAATCATTCTCTTTTAATTTGCATTTCTTTCTCTTTTCTTTGAAAATAATTCTGTACCTGATTAGCATATTCTCTTAAATTATAGAATGATCTGCCTTTAACTCCTCTCCTGTAGGTTTTACCCGGTGTTACAAATCCCTCTTTATTTTTAATTTTTACAGGAGATCCATATTTATCCATCTTAACAACGATTCTTTCAGGTATGAATTCTAGTGCAAGTGCTATTTTAAATTTTTTAACTGCATCTGGGTATTCCCTTTCTGTATAGTCCATCCTTTCCTTCAGCGTAGAAGGATCATAAGGATTCAATCTTTTGAATCTTTTTTGCTTTTTTTCAGGATTTTTTGCTTGGAAAATTTTTTTCCAATCTCTTCTGTATTTTCTGTATATCGGTCCAATCTGAGTTGCATTAAGTAAATAATCTATAGTTTCATAAAGGCTCCAACTGTCTAAATCATTCTCTGTTTTAATTCTGCTTCCCTTATCAGGGGAAGGATCTTTTTTAACCAGTATAGGTTCTTTAGGAGGATAACCTTTGGGCTGTATCCAGAATTCCTCTAAATGCTTATATTTTCTTTTAAAAATTCCTGCTTCATTTAGACAAGTTTCAAGAGCATTCAAGCCTTCAAATATTTCAGGGGGTGTTCCCCATGAATTTTCAATGCCTCCTAGCATAGTTCTTAGAAGCAGATTATCATTTTCCAAATCTCTATGCCATTCTTGTTTTAAGTATCTATTATATTGGGGGAGATGTTCAAGAAGGTAAGGAACTTCTATTTTGAAATTTTGTTTATGAAATAATACAACATTATCTAAATTGGGATGTTGAGTAGTTACGTTTTTGTTTTCATCAGGTTGTTCAAACAGGCTTAATTGATTTGAATCAACCCCCTTAAGTTTATACATAGAGAGTAATCACCTAATACTATTATATAAATGTTTCTATTTTTGTAACTTAGAAGTAACTAATTAATCATGCCTATGTGTTTGATGATATTCTAAAATTCCTCTTGAAATAATTTCATTAATGAAGTATCTTTTTTCAGGAATTGATTTTTTGCTGCCAGAAACATCCAACAAACTAGGCAGTATTCTTTCTGGAACGTCATTTTTCAATAACTCATAAACAAAAATACTTCCGTGATAAATATCAGCTTCTAAACGCTCTGGAGGAAAAGAAATAAG
>JADHVE010000035.1 GCA_016784195.1 Candidatus Woesearchaeota archaeon
GAGAAGAGTATATTAATTTAGTTCATGATGAACAGTATATCAATAAAGTTATTGAAGCCTGTAAGAGTCTTGTACGTTTTGACGACGATACTAATATCTGCGTGGATAGCTATGAGGCAGCAATACATGCGTAGGAGCTACAATACTCGCTTCACAAACAAATGGATTCGCTGCAGTAAGACCACCAGGCCATCATGCACCGTTTGGAGGATTTTGTTTGTTTAATAATATTGCAATTGCTGCTAAGTTATTAGCTAATGATAAGAAAAAAGTTCTAATATTAGATATGGATGGACATTTTGGTAATGGAACTTATGAACTTACCAAAGAATCTAATGATATTTTTTATTGGTCTTTACATGAGTTTGGCAAGAACATTTACCCGCAATGCGGTGATATTGATTATGTGGGCGTAGGTCCTGGAAAAGGTTATTCAATTAATATCCCGCTCCCGCAAGGGGTGGGGGATGATCTTTATATGGAAGTTTTTAACAGGTTTCTGCCATTTGCTAAAAATTTTAAGCCAGACATTGTCGGTGTTTCAGCAGGGTTCGATGCACACAAGGATGATTTTGTTTTAAATTTAAAGCTGACAGATAATTCATTTTATGAAATAGGGAAAATTTTAAGTGAAAATTTTGGTAATGTTTTTGCGGTTCTTGAAGGTGGATATAATCTGGATGTCTTGCAAGGTAGCATATCTAATTTTATTAAAGGAATAAATCAACAACCCATTGAATCAAAGATGGAAAGAACAACAACTAATCCAAGAATAATCACAGCTCTTGAGCCTAAATTGGTTACACTTGAAGATACAATACATCAAATAAAAAAGTCTGAATAGTTTTTGCACTTTACTTTTTTTACTTAATGCTCACTAGTGGAAAGACTCCTTTTTCTCGATTCTGAGTTTATATATCTACACAGCCCATGTATCTACTTGCTTTAGCTACGTTTATCAGGACATTTAGCAGGAACTTCCAATGTTACATTCCATTATTAGCCCCCATAGAGAAAACTTAATAAACTTTAATCTACAATACTGTTTATATGGATGATATTGAAAAAAGACTTGATGCAATTGAGCAAAGAAATAAAAAAGTTGAATTGAACAAAGCTTGGGAAACAAGTTTTGCAAGAAAAATAATTATCGCAGTTTTGACTTATGCAACAATTGTACTATTTTTTTATGTTGCTAAATTACCCAAACCTTTCATTAATTCTATTGTACCAACTACTGGTTTTATGCTTTCAACTTTATCTTTATCTTTTTTTAAAAAGTTATGGACTAAGTACGGAGCTAAAAAATAACCTTTCAGAATTGTTTTACTTCTTCAAAAACCATCTTACCTATTATTCCTTTTTTCTATCAAAAGAATATTCCGGGCTGAGGTTAGATGAAATTGAAAAACTAGCTCTTAAAACATAACCCATCTGTCATATTGTTTTCCATCTTCAGCAAGATATGGTTGGAATACCGCTAATCCTGATTTCTCTAATTTTTTCCAAACTTTTTTAGACTGTTCTGTAAATGGACTTGGAAAATGAATGTCAGAATGTAATACAGATGCCTCCCTTTTTTTATAATATTGATTAGCTAGCTGAATTATCGCTCCACAAATATTTTTTCCCCTAAATTTTTCTTCAGTATCCTGACGTGCTACAATCAATTTTGAAGCAGGGGGATTTTGAGTTAAATCAAAAAAATATTCATCTTCGTAAGCTCCATCACGATAAATTGCTCGCGTAATACGTAGACTTCCAACTGGAATTCCATTCATTTTACCTTGAACAAAATAATCCCTCCAGGACAGATTATCTGTAACAATTTCATCTACAGGTACTTGCGATGTTTCTATTGTTAAATCATCAAGATTCATACTTTTAGAATCATTAGTCTATTTATAAATAATATGTTTGTTATAAAGAAGATCTTACTTAGTTGAAAGCCTCAAATTAAAGGAATTTTTAAATCTCAATACAAACATAATTTTTACCCTTACCAAGTCTAACTTTCATAACAAACTCCTGCTCAATAGGTGTGGTACATCTTGAATCTGGAATTTGCTTTCTATCTGATGGCAGGGTATCTAAATATTTATAATCTGCAGGAATCTCAATAGATGTTACTCACTCAGATCTCGTCAAAAGTTTAGAATTATATTTTAATCTATACTGATTAAATTTTTTTTCAACACTCTTATATACATTTTCCAAATTTTGATGAAAATATTCAGACATGTTTAACAGAAACATTGCTAGTTTTAAAAAGGTTTATTAATGCGAGCGTAGCGAGCACAGGGGTTTAATTCCCCGACCTTTAGGTCGTTAATTCTAGAAAATATTTTATTGCGGCTTCGCCGCAGAATAATTTGCGGACGAAGTTGCGCAATCATCTACTATCTTCAAAGTAGCGTTAGCTTTCGTCTGCGGAGGACGAAAATGACAAACCTAAAACATTATAGCCACAAAGTGGGCATAAATTTCTGGCACATTGAATTTGCTACAAAATATAGATATAACATGTTTGGCAAATTCAAGCAAAAAAACATTGCTGAAGCATCAATTCGTAAGGTGTGTAGTAACCATCATATAAAAATACATACTATTTTTGTTATGCCTGAGCACGTTCATATGATGGTGACTCTACCTCATAACATTACTGAGTCAAAAGGTATGCAGTTGATAAAAGGCGGTTCAGCTTATTCTTTTTTTAAGAATCATCTCAAAAGCAGGTTAAGATTACCTCAAGGACATCTTTGGAGTGCTGGTGGTTGTGCAACTACTGTTGGATATAATGAATATTCTACTGTAGAGAATTATATCAAGAATCAGGCAGAGCATCATGCAGTAGCATAAGACCCTAGCTTGATACCCCGACTTTTAAGTCGGGGAGGAGGTCATTTAATTGTTTCTAATGTGAAAATAAAAAAAATTTAGGTTCTTGGGTACAGTCTAGGAATATATAGATAGTTCATAGAACTTAATTTTTAAGAAACAATTTTAGATTTACTTGGTTTTCGTCTGCATAACTTCAACAACAAGGTTTTTTAGTTGATCCATGCTAGTTGGCTTTTGAAGAGCATAGTCTATCCCATATGCTCTTTTTTTCTCAGGTTCAACCTCGGCCCCCCATCCACTTATAATTGCAATTTTCATTCCATCATATTTTCCCTTGATTTGTTCTGTAAGCTGCCATCCATCCATGCCCGGCATGCCAATATCAGTTATCATTAAATCATATCCCTTGTTTGCTAAACATTCAAGAGCTTCCTGCCCACTAGCTGCAACATCAGCATCATGGCCTAACTTTTCAAGTTGTCTTTTTCCAATACTCCTGATCATATTTTCATCATCAACCCAAAGCACCCTTGCAACTTCATAATCCTTGGAATTATCTTTTTCAGGGGTTACTTCTCTTGCAGTATAAGGAAGAAGTATCTCTATGGAAGTTCCATTTCCAGGAGCTGATTTTTTTACATATATCTCTCCCTTATGTTCTTTGATTATTGAATATGCTGTGCTCATGCCTAATCCGGTTCCTAGCTCAAATCCTTTTGTAGTATAGTATGGCTGAAATATTCTCGTTCTTGTTTTTTCATTCATACCCTCACCAGTATCAGTCAGGGTAAGATATATCTGGTTACTCTCTCTTTTAGTGTCAATATCTATAGTACCTCCCTCAGGCATTGCTTGAACACTATTTTTTATAATATTATACATCACATTTCTTAATTCTTCCTGATTTCCAAGGGCCGAAACATCGTCCCCATAATTTGCATTAACCACAATAGCTAATCCCTCTTTTTGTGCTTTATCTTTCCAAAGAATTCTTGTTTGTGCTATTACATCCTCGACAATATTGTTAATATTAATTACCTTATACTCTGATGGTTTTGTTATTTTTCCTGTAAAACGCTGTAATTGTTGAACATTTGTAGCAACACCTATAACCAAGCTCTTAGCTGTATTAAGATAACTCATTGCTTCATCAGGAAGATGTTCAATCATTGCACACTCAAGGCTGCCTAATATTGAATGCAATGGATTATTTAAATCATGTGCAACCCCTGAAGCAAGTTCTCCAATTGCATTTAAACGTTCTGATTCAAGAACTATCTTTTCTGTTTTCTTTCGCTCTGTAATGTCTGTTCCAATCCCAACTATCCCATTTATCCCACCTTGTTCGTTTCTGGTTGAGTTTGCAATCCAAGAATATGAAATCTCTCTACCACTTTTTGTTATAATATCCGCTTCTATTGTAGCCTGACCTTGCATATATGCTTCTTTGATACCTCCAGCTATTATTTGATGGTATTTCTCACTAAATAGGTTTAAAGCAAAAAGATTATCTAACTCGCTAGGAGAATAACCCAAGACTTCCTCAGCAGATTTATTCCAGTATGTCAATCTCATTTCAGGATCTAAGACATAAACTAACGCGGGTAAAGTATTCTGGATTGTAGTTAAATCTCTAACTTGTTTGCTTAATTTAGCAACTCTTTGTTCAAGTTCTTCATATGTAGGTTTATCAGCCATTTTATTTTATAGAACCAGCCAGAGGCAAGGTTAATTCAAATTCTACTATCAGGCAATTTCACTATCAAGCCTCTTTTTAGTAAGTAAATTTAGGTTATATATATATGTATGTATGTTATGTTCTAGTTTAATGGGCTGGCTCAAAAATTAATGTGGAATAATAATCAATTAATTTTTTGCACAAATCTGTAACTTTCTTAGGTTGTGCAGGGTCATTAGATCCTGGATCACCATTTTTCAATTGGTGGAATCCTTCAACACATGTCCTCCACATATCTCTTCCAAATTTAACTCCCTGTTCAATCAATGCTGGATTTTCTAAATCTGATAGTTGCCATTTCCTACCTATTAATTTATTGGCATATTCCTTTTCAACCCAACTATCGAGTAGAACCCTGTTTATGTAATCTTGATCAAAAAAACAAGTTTTTTTTAAGTTTTGCAAATATGTTTGTTGTGGAACAAAAATCCCATCAGATTCAATTTTGTCTAATGGAACAAAAAATCCATAGCTTGGACTTCCAATACAATCTAAGTTATATTTATCTATGAATTCATCTAGTGATAATTTTCCTTCAGAAATATCTCTGGCCATTTTCATTAAATGAACATGTGCAACTGCATCAACCCCATACCAAAGCAGCTCATGGTTATAAGCATAGCTAACCTCACTACTAACTTCATTTACATTTAGTTCATTTAATCCATTCCTTGTTACTTCATCTAAATTTGGGAGTGGCATTTATACCATTAATTACATTACATTTATAAACCTATTGTTTCTCTAAAGTAGTTACAGATTTGGGAACTTACCAGATATATTAAACAAAATCTAAGAGACTTAAACAACCTAGATGGGCAAAAGGTTTAAAAGTGAATAACCATTTTCTTTAACAAGAATTGAATGGGTATTGATATGATTCCAGCTTTAATTGTTAGGGACGGAGGGTACTTTGAACGTGTTAAATATGATTCTAGTGTAAACAAGCTGGTTTATGGTAACAATCATGTAGACCCTAAATGCCTACACCATTTTGGTTCTGAGATTGTAAGGGTTCAACAGGATAAGGATATGAAAAGTTCACTTCAGAAAAAATATTTTGATAAAGCTTTGGATATAGCCCAAAAATGTACAGCAGATTTTGTGGAAGTGAAAAAAGAACCCTCAGTACGAGATGTTACTGGCACTCCAGACAATACAATCGAAGAAATGATCTCATTGTATGTTACATGAGCTAAACCTTAATTCTTTTACCCCTTGATTCTTGTCTTTTATACATCATTTTGTAAATTTGATAGGGGGAGTTTGATTATTACCATTTCAATCATAATCTTCTAGTCATATCAGGGAATAAATGAAGCTTTCCATGAACCTAACAGTACCAGTTATACATAAAGTTGCACATCCTAAATTAACCCAATAATCTATAAAATGTATTAGGAAATCTTGGTTCATTCGAAAAGTTGTTTCTATTGCAAAAAGTTCTCATACTAGGGGTTGTTGAATTAGTAATCAAAAGTTTTGAAGAATTCAGTAAAGAATCCTCAATAACCTTTTCTAACATTTCCTTTCCTAATCTGTTTTTAATTGTTTTTAATTGACTTTCAGATATGCCATGACCATTAGGATAAAATAAAGGCATTTGAGTAATAGTATCATCCTCATTCAGACCATAATTTTCTGTGCATTCACGATAGATATTGTTTGAAATAAAATATTCTTTTTGCTTGTATGAGCCTACTTTTCTAAATAGAAATTCGACTTTCCCGGCAAGCCGGGTAGTTTTTGGGAAAATAGTAGTATATTGTACTGTATTATCTACCGTTTTTTTTATGACTACTGTTTTTTTTTCCTTTAGATAATATTTTGTTGTTCTATTACCCATTATAAATCCTGCTTTTGTTTAATTTATCTTAGATAACTATCTTATCGTAGGGTATTATTAATCTACTTAAATAATTTATTTACTTTTTTTCTGTAAGGAGAATATCAATCTAACAAGTCTCCAAGAAATCCACAGCAATAAATCCTTCGCTCAAATAAAATTTCAGGTGCGAATTATCCAGGTCATAGATGTATTACATAGACTTAATGATTCAAGCTATCTGTTTTTTTCTGCTAAAAAGAGATAAGCCGGCTAAAAAATAAATTCTATAACAACATTTAAAAACAATAACTAATATTGATGTTTTTATGAAAAAAAATTGGGTCATGAGAATACTTATTTTTGTTATAGTTCTATTATTCCTGTCTATATCTGGTTTGACTGGATTAGTTACAGATTATTGGTGGTTTGATGCATTAGGATTTGAACAAATTTTCCTGATAACTCTTTTTTCTAAGATTAGATTGTTTGCAATAGCAGCAGCAGTTTTTTTCCTTTTTGCAGTTGTCAATGTTTGGATATCATCAAAACTAATTAAAAAAAATAAATTTTCTTTCAAATTAAAATTATTAATAATAACTGGATTATCTGTTGTAATCAGTATTGGTGTTTCTTCAGAATGGTTTAAGTTTTTACAATTTATTAATAAAACATCATTCGGTATAGTCGATCCTATTTTTGCAAAAGATGTTTCGTTCTATATCTTTTCATTGCCTTTCTATCAGTTTATTTTGGGATTTTTAATGAGCACAGTAATTCTAACAGCAATCTTAGTTGTGTTGAATTACTTAAGTTCGCGTATAGATATAAAGAAGATCTTAGCCAAGCCAAAATTTCCTCAAGGCGTAATCCCTCCACAATCTAGCCCATTTGATTTTAAGGTACTGTTTACTGAAAGAAAAATAATAGTTCATTCAGGAATCTTAATCTCAATATTCTTTTTATTATTAGCTGTAAAGCATTATCTTTCAAGATTTTCAATAATGTACTCAGAGCAAGGCATGGTTGTAGGTGCTGGTTATTCAGATGTTGTTGCATATTTGCCCATGATCAAAATTATGATGTTTTTGGCTGTTATTATGGCAGTATGGCTGTTAGTTTGGGTATTTTTTATTTCAAAACAGCCTAAGTTAAGAAAAAGGCATATTTTTGTTTATGCACTGGTTGTTTATTTCTTGTTTGGATTTATAGGACCTATTGCAATTCCAAGTATTGTGCAGACTTTAAAAGTTTCACCCAATGAAATCAATCTTGAAAAACCTTACATCGAAAACAACATAAAATTCACGAGAATTGCCTATGGTTTAACAGATGTCGAAGAAAAATATTTTTCTGCTGATATGAAACTAACTTCTGAAATTCTGGATGAAGCCTCAGAAACTATGGATAATGTTAGGATATTAGACTGGAGGCCATTAATAAAAACATACAAGCAAACACAGGAGATAAGATTGTATTATGACCTTGGAGGCATCGACATCGACAGGTATAATATCGACGGGAAATATACACAAGTTATGCTGGCTCCAAGAGAGTTAGACCAGAGCCAGATAGCTGAGAATGCAAAAACATGGGTAAATTTGCATATGGTTTATACTCATGGCTTTGGGGTTGTAATGAGCCCGGTAAACCAGGTTACAAAAGAGGGTATGCCTAATTATTTTATCAAAGACATTCCCCCAATTTATTCAGTTGATGAAGAAAACTTAAAAATTTCAAAACCAGAGATTTATTATGGGGAAAAAGACAATGAGTTTGTATTAGTTAATACTAAAACAGGAGAGTTTAATTTTCCTAAAGGTAATACTAATGAATATATCAATTATGGCGGCAAGGGAGGGATATTACTAGATTCTTTCTTAAAGAAATTATTAATGGCTATAAAATTTGCAGATATTAAAATTTTATTATCTTCAGACATATCAAAAGAAAGCAAAATAATGTTTACAAGGCAGATTGCTGAAAGAATATCAAAAATCACTCCTTTTATAGGCTTAGACGAGGATCCTTACTTAGTTATTGATAATGGCCGTTTAGTATGGATAGTTGATGCATATACTTTTTCAGGAAATTTCCCTTATTCTGAGAAATACGGACAAATAAATTACATAAGAAACTCTGTAAAGATTGTTGTTGATGCTTATGATGGATCTGTAACATATTATGTTATAGATACAAATGATCCAATAATAATAACCTATGCTAAGATATTCCCTAAACAGTTCAAACGTTTTGAAGATATGCCTGCAAGTTTGAAAAAGCATATAAGGTATCCTGTAGATTTGTTTAAGATACAATCTAATATCTATAGTATTTATCACATGGATGATATTAAAGTATTTTATAATAAAGAAGATGCGTGGCAGATTCCCAGCGAAGTTTATGGTGTTGGCCAGAAAGTTAAGGTAGAGCCTTATTATATAATCATAAAACTTCCAAAAGAGGATAAAGAAGAATTTGTTTTAATGACTTCTTTTTCACCAATAAAGAAGGATAACATGATAGCCTGGATGGCAGCCAGATCTGATGAGGATAATTATGGGAAGCTGATACTGTACAAATTCCCGAAAGATAAATTAATTTACGGCCCTTTGCAGATTGAAGCAAAAATCGACCAGGATTCTGAAATTTCTCAGCAGCTCACTCTTTGGAGTCAGCAAGGCTCTAGTGTAACCCGAGGAAATTTACTAGTCATACCTATAAATGACAGCATTCTTTATATTGAGCCATTGTACATACAAGCAGAAACAGGTCAACTTCCTGAACTAAAACGTGTTTTGGTCTCTGATGGTGTTCGTGTTGTGATGGAAGAAAATTTAACTATAGCTTTGGAAGTTTTGTTTGGCAAATCAGAACAGGTTGTTGTTGAACAAGAGAAAAAATCAGCAATTAACCTTATCCAAGAAGCACAAACTTATTATGATTTTATAGAGAATTCTATGAAACAAGGAGATTGGGCAGGTATTGGAGACAATCTGGATAAGTTAGGCAGTGTTATTGACAGTTTAAGTAAGCAATGATTAGTTAGCTAGAACAAACACTTTTTTCTTCTTTATTGTAAAAGAAAGAAATGGTTTATCTTGAGAATGAATCAACTCGATATGATTATCCAAGCATATTTTTAAAATTTTTTTAAATATCTTTCTGTTCTTTTTGGAAGACTAACATTTATTCTAGCCCACATAAATTACTCTTCGAAATTTTTACTACGTCAAAACGTTGCACTATTTCTCGTACTCCTTTTAGTCGGAGAATTGAATAACTATTAAGTTCAATAAAATTTGAGTTCCTTTTTTAGAAATAGAGGGTTTCTAGTTCTTCGAACTTTTTTCCTTTTTCTTTAAAAAAGAAATCTGGTATTAAAGCCCCAGAAAACCTAATGATAGATATTCCTTCTATGCCCCACTTTAATGATCAGAATTAATAATTTTCCTTTATCAATATCCACAATAATTCTGTAATCTCCTACTCTAAATTTGTAAGAAGGATCACCAACCAACTTAGTAACATAGGATTCTGGTCTTATTTTAATTCTCTCAAGAGCATTAAGTATTCTTTTTTGAATATTCTTTTCTAAATTCAGAAATTGTTTCTTAGACTTTTCAGAGAAAACTATTTCGTACATTTACAAACTCATTTCTTTTTTAACTTGGTCAAGAGTATAAACTCTACCTTTCTTTATATCTTCACGTGCTTCTGCAATGTCTAGTTTAGTCTGTTCATTTAATTCCATTGAGTCTTCCAACAAATCCCAGATTATTTCTTCATAGGTTTCTCTATCAAATATCTTCCTTTTTGTTAATTTAGATTGTAACTCTTCACTTATCTGTATGGTAGTTACCATTATAGTGAACTATAGTCAGATATAGTATATAAATTTTTTGGTTTTCTTGAGCTTTAGAACTTATTTTCCTGGCTGGTCTTAGTTCATTGGAAAAATTCTCATAGGGAACCCAGAACTCAATCTAATCCCTATGTCAGGCAAAATCAAAAGAAAGACTTAAAAAACGAAAAAAGAGATTTCTGCGTTGATACAAAGTTTTAAGTAAGATTTTACAATCAATCCTGGTTAGATAATCTTATGCATTCGAACTGGCTTTTTTTCTAAGCTCAGCGAGAACCTTAGGATTATTCAAAGAAACTAGATCCTCTGATTTTGGATATACAGACAAAACCTGCTTTTCTTCATTCAAAATCATATTTACAAGCTTCATGTAGTCTTTTGCGCCTCTTGAGTTCTTTGCATAGGAAAATATAGATTTTCCGCAAGCTGGAGCTTCCTTTATCTTTGAGTTAATCCTTATAGGATCAGAAGTTATTTCATAAAACTGGTTTGTTATATGGTCTAAGAAAATTTTGCATGTTTTATTTCTCTTATCAAATAAGGTGGGAATCACTTTTGTTATCCTTAGGTTATGTTTGAAGTGTAAATTTATTTCTTTAATCGCGTCTTTCATCTTGAGCAATGCATCATACCCTAAATAATCTGTAGAAACAGGGATAAAAGCTTCCTGCGCATAAAGCAGTGCATTCTGGCTCAACAGCCCCAATGAAGGCGGACAGTCAATTAAAACATAATCATAACCTGTTAAGCCCCTTAATTTTGTCTTAAGAATCATTTCCTTGTTAGGAAGATTTGCAATCATAACTTCTGTTTTTGTTAATGTCTCTCTGCTGGGGATTATGCTCAAGTTTTTTCCAAGATTTTTGGTGCATTGGCTGATATCCGCATTTTCAGTCAAAATGCTGTAGATATCCTTATCATGTTCAATATTTAGGGAAGTCGCAACATTTCCCTGAGCGTCAAAGTCAATTAGCAGAACTTTTTTATCTTTTCTTGATAACCCTGCCGCAATATTTATTGCAGTTGTAGTTTTTCCTACACCACCTTTTTGATTTATAATGCAAATTTTTCTCAAATTTATCACTTGCCTTAGTTGTTTTGATTCCATTTAAAAATTTATGTATGCTTAAGAAGTCAATAAAACTTCATAATGTATTTAGAATCTATACAGAATCGATACCCCTCAGGCAGTTCAATATCAAATCCCTGCAGGACATCAGCATCTGCCTTAATCGCTCGTCTTCTGTTGCTTTCTTTATCTGATTTATCCTGTCAAGAATCTGCCTGAAGAATCTGATTAAATCCCCTTCCAGGAGATTTGTATTTTCCATAATGTCAAAAATGCTCTTGTTGTAATAACAGGGGTGAATTAAGGCTGTGAGGGTCTCAAGGTAATCAAATCTGGGTTCTTTATGGGTGTAACTGTAGTTCCTTAAGGCATTTTTCAGCTGGTTGAGAAAATCAGAAGGGTATTCTTTGTAGAACTCTGTTTTTTC
>JADHVE010000036.1 GCA_016784195.1 Candidatus Woesearchaeota archaeon
AATCATCTACTAGATATTACATTTATCTGTAGAATTAATCCTGTCGTTGCCACACTTTGAGCGTAAGACAATGGGCTATTTATAAATGTTACGGTACTTTTAGAAGAAAAATAAATTTAAACAGTTATATGCTCAAGAACATCTGCTAAATTATTTGATTCAACTACAATTTTTGCAACTTTTTTAAGTCCATTTGAAGAAGAATTAAATGCAATTGATAATCCAACTACTTTAAATGCTTCAATATCTTGGTCGCTATCACCAATATAAATACATTCATTCAATGAAATACCTAAATCTTTACAAAGATGAGAAATAATTTCTGCTTTCTTTTTGTTTCCAGCACCAATGGGCCAAACAAACTCACCACTCACTTCCCCATTTTTTATAATTAATTCATTTGCAAATACATGATCAACACCAAACTCTTTTTGGACTCTACGTGCACAATCAATACTTGATGCACTAATAATGGCTGTAATAAAATCTTGATTTTTAATGAAATTAAATAATTCTACAACACCAGGTAAGTATTCTAAAGAATTCACTAAATCAAAATATGGCTTTGAATCTTTTCCTTTCCATAAATTCACCACAACTTCTTCAACAAGCTTTGAATAATTAGTATTAAGATATTTTTCAGTGAGTATTTTTCCTTCTTCAAATGTTCCAAATGATTTATGAAGTTCCATCCAAAAATTAACATCTTTAAAGATGACCCAATCCATATCTAAACAAAGTAGTTTGTATACCATTAAAATAGATAGAATACGTCATATTAATAAAATGTTATGGTGAAAAAAGCATCTCAAAAAAGTAAAAGAGGTCAGGTAAGATTTCTTACCTGACCAAAAATCCCTCCTCCCGGATTTGAATTTCCCAAATAAAAGGTTCCCCTTTCACTTTCCGGGGATCTTCCGGTGACTACAAGGCTGTGTGTTTTTCATCCAGACGTCTCAAAGACGATTGTCAAACACCTGCTACAGCCGGACGTTCTAGCCACTAAACTAAGGAGGGATAATAAGCTAGATTTAGGGGGTGTTTATTAAGTTTTTGGGTAAATACACACATGTTTCTATCCAAATAATCTATTTATGAAAAATAAAAAATCTTATAAACTATAAAATATTCATTAGAAACTATAACAAGAATAATCTATATTCAAAATTGTTATAAAAAGAGGTGGTCTTTAATGGCAAAAAAGAAACAAACAGAAAATCTTTTAGGAAGATGGTCATTTTTAGTGGGATTTGTACTTGCAGTATTATTAGGTCTTGGGTTTACGGGCTCATATGCATCTATTATGCTTTGGGCAGTATTCTTACTAGGAATTGTAGTTGGACTATTAAACATTACATCAAGTGAAGTTTCCGGATTTTTAAGAAGTGGAACTGTACTAGTATTAGTGTCTTTTCTAGGAGTACAAGTAGGTGTATTTGAAGGAGTAGCACCAGTTATTGCAAACGTCTTAAGAGGAATTCTTACACTATTCGTGCCTGCAACACTTATTGTAGCACTAAAAGCTGTATGGGATGTAGCAAAAAATTAAATAATTTATTTTTTTTATTTTTTTATTTTTAAGAATATTTTTCTAATAATTTTTTACGTAAATGTGTAAAACCTGAATTTTGGACACTTTTTGGGAAAAAACGGTTTCCAAGAGTTTGGGCAATAAGCAAAGGCATAAGTGGATCATGATGAGCTAACCTAGAAGGATACCCAAAAACCATCCACGCAACTGGAAGAACAGAACCAATCATTACTTTTCCATTATGCAATTCTTTCCCTTGAGTATTTCCCTTAAGAGTATGATAACACTTCATAAGAAGAGTATAAGTAGGACGAAGAATATATCCTGCACCAACAATTAATCCAACTGCCCTATGGGCAACCATTCCACGAAAAATTGGAGCAAAATCATTTAAGGCCTTTCCAACAATATCGCTTAATTCTTGTCTCCTTTCATCTGTTATTAAATCTTCAGCTTGCCAACGACCTAAAGTTATTTTATACCTACTTTCATCAAAACATTCAGAATATGATTGCACAATAGGTGTGAGAACACGCATAGGAAAATAGGTAGAAAAATCCACAATATGATCTACTAAAGACATGAGAATATTTAACCAATCTGTTTTTATAAATATTCTATCTAAAAATCAGTAAAATAAACTTAGCTAATTTTTCATTTTTAAATTCTAAAACAATAAATTTATTAAACAAATACTTTATATCACTTTTTTAAGCGGCAGTAGTATAGGGGTTATTATACGGCCTTGCCATATAAATAGCTTTTCATAAGCTCTGCAAAGAGGCTGTGACCGGGGTTCAAAAGATTCAGAAAGAATCATGAAAGTCCCCGCTGCCGCATTTTATTTCTTTTTTTCTATAAGTACAGAAAAAACGAAGATTTTAGAATTTCTTTTAAGTTAAAATAAGTGAGGGATGTTCTCGAATGAAACAAAAAGAGATTGTAGACTAGGGATATCTTTTTAAATCATAAGATTAACATTCTATTCATGGCAGAAATCACATCCCATCTAAAGTCCGGAATGAGTGCAGAAAGATTCAGGGATACATTAAACCTGATTTTACACAAGTGTTTTCTATATGCAGCGAAAGAAGTGTTACTAGTTCCTGCTACTGGCCATTATGAATTTGAGAACTTAGATGAACAAGAAGTACGAGCAGCCTTTTTAGTTGCATTTAAATTAGAATGGTCGTCGTATGAATCCACAACCTTTAGAAAAATGTTAGCAGACTCAAATGAAACATTCCTAAAAATGACCGCTCTTATTGAAAAAGAACTTTCTGATGTTGTGAATGCGAAAGGTAAACGTCTGAGGATAGAAGAAACTACTCATTTTTTATTACGTAAGCTCATTACTTTGCTTTCTACAGAATGATCACTTTTTCAAACAAAGATGCTTATCAAACCTTCACTTCCTCAAACAATCACGCTATTTTTCTATTAAACACTCCAGTTTTATTTCAAATAACAAATGGATTTGTATCTGTTCTAATAACAAATCTTAAAAACAAGATGTAGTTTTACTATTATTCTAAGATGGGCCCATAGCTCAGCCTGGGTAGAGCGCTGGTCTTATATGACCGTTAATGGTACAAAAGTAAAAAACCATTAATAGCTTTGGACAGCCAGAGGTCACGAGTTCAAAACGTCTCAAAAGACATGAAAGTCTCGTTGGGCCCATACTTTTCTTCAAAACAAGGTCTGTTTTATAAATGAGAGATATTCTTACTTCTTAATGAAAACAAAACTATATAAACGCTAAAATGTATCTCTTATATAAATAGCTTCAAAAAAATAAGCTATATTGGCAAAATATCATGAATTTAAATCAATTAAAAAAGCTTATGGAGCGTAAAAAAACGTCCCATAAAGGAGAAAACGGGTACGCTTTAATAGTTGGTGGCTCTGAAGAATATGTTACCGCACCAGCTTTAGCTGGTATTGCTGCCCTTCGGGCGGGGTGCGACAGTGTAACAATAGCAGCACCAGAAAAAGTTGCATGGACCATTAATTCTATTTCTCTTGATTTAATTACACATAAAGTTAAAGGTTCAGGATTGAATATCAAAAATGCAAAAGAACTTGCTAAATATTCAGATAGATTTAATGCAGTATTATTAGGAAATGGTCTTACAAGAGCATCAGATAAGTTTGCTCAAACATTTTTGAAAAAAACACAAGGACTTAAAGTTGTAGATGCAGATGCACTTAAATCTTCATCATTCAAAGATTTTAGAAACAGCCTTATTACCCCACATGAAAAAGAACTTGAAATAATGTTAATTAATGGTGGTAAAGATTTTCTTATTCCAAAAATTAAAGCAGCAAATGCAAAAGAAAAAGCAGAAATTCTTCAAGGAAATTTAAGATATTTTCTTCAAAACAATAATGTGTTGTTGTTAAAAGGTGCAACAGATATTATTATATCAAGAAATAAAGTTGCATTCAATAGAACAGGAAACCAAGGTATGACCAAAGCTGGAACTGGAGACATTTTAGCAGGTATTGCAGTTGGATTCTTAGCAAAAACACAAGATCTATTCAAAAGTGCTATTGCAGCTTCTTTCATTAATGGCCATATAGGAGATTTATTGTTGAAGAAAAAGAAAGGGTATTCATTTATAGCATCAGACATTCTTGAAGACATGGAAAAATTAGAAAGTAAATTTAAATCTTTATCAAAACCTGAAAAAAAGAAAAAAACCAAAAAAACAGAATCTAAAGATGTTCCTAAAAAGAAAAAAAGTACCGTAAAGAAAAAAACTTCTTCCAAAAATAAAAAATAAAATGATAATTCTTCCACTAATATTTTTAAAGTAATTCTAATCTTATTTGTTGTAATGGAAAAAGTATACGTGGGATTATGTTCTAATGTTGGAAATACTCAAAAAAATATACAAAAAGCCATAGAATTATTAAAACATAAATGTTCCATTCTTAAAATTTCATCTTTATATGATACCGCACCATGGGGATTTGAAAATCAAGATTGGTTTATCAATTGTGAAGTTCTCATTAAAACAGCACTTCCACCACATGAGCTCCTTACATTCTGTAAAGAAATTGAACAAACAATGCTACGAGAACACACAATACCGAATGGACCACGCACAATTGATGTAGACATCCATTTTTATGATGATATGGTTATGGATACAACTAATCTAACTATTCCACATCCAAGGTTCCATACACGTTTATGTACACTCATTCCCATACATGAAATGATCCCTCAGTTTATGCATCCTGTCCTTCATAAAACAATACATGAGCTTACAATTGATTTAAAAAATAAAATGCCAGGTTGGGAAAAAGAAATTAAGAAAAGAACTACACCTTCTTACCAACAATAAATATGTACGTCCATAAAAAGCCACGTTTCTTTTCTATTCTAACTTTAAATCCAGCTTTTCTAAACATTATAGACAATTTCTTTTCATCAGAAATCCAAGGTACATTTGGAATAATATGAAAAAACTTATCATAATCAACAAAGACAATTCTCCCACCACGTTTTACTTTTTCTCCAATATGAGATAATACTGCCTGTGGTTTTTGTGCATAACTTAATGCGCCACTTGAGACAACAGCATCAACAAGTGGAATTTTTTGAGATGTGCGAAAATGATGTAAATATTTATGATGATACCATTTGATATGAGTATGCCCAAGTAATCGTTTTGCTGCAATTTTTAAATTATGTTTTTGCATATCAAACGCGTAAATAGTTCCACCAGGAAGAACTTTGCAGGATAATTTTTTAGTAAGAGTTCCTACAGTACATCCATACTCTAATATTTTTTTTCCTTGAACATTCCCTAATTTTCCAGTTATTTCTTTGAGTAAACGAGGAGGCTGAATAATGTTTTCAAATAATACACCACCAAATGCAATTTTACTATTAATATTTCCAATAGCACTTTCATCATAATACATCTCAAGTAACAAATAAATTGGAATTCCAGCAAGTAATAATGAAAGAGCAAGTTTCAAAATTTCAAAAGAACCATGTGTATATTTAAGCCACATACCTATCAAAAAAATCATGAAAAATGCAATAAGTATTGGTCCACTTTTACCAAATGGTACACGAAAATATCTTTTTTTGTCAGGCATTTTGTACCGAAGAACAACAACGCTCAAAAGAACAAAAGAATATGCAATTAAAACAATTGGAACAAGCAAATGCAAAAGGGTGGTGTAAGAACCAGCCCCAACAATTACAAGAATAGTTGTAAGAACTGTTTGAAACATAATTGCTCTATGTGGTGTTAAATTTGTATGATGAATTTTAGAAAATTGTGTTAAAAATAATTTATCTTTCGCCATTGCAAGCAAAAGTCTTGGTGCTGAGACAACCCATCCTGCAACAGATCCAATAATCGCTAAGTACACCATAATCGTCATTACACTTCCCCCAAACAACCCATAATGCAATATTCCAAGATCAGTAAGAGGTGTTGTAGAAATTCCAAATATTTTCCAATTAATAGCACCAAGAGAAGTTATAACAAACAATAATGAAATAATAGCAATAATAACTGTTCCATAAATTAACGCTTTAGGCATTACTTCTCGGCCATTTTTAGTCTCTTCAGCTAAAAACGTTGCAGTCTCCCAACCAAAAAAAGTTTCTGCTATTAAGAATATAGTTAACAAGATTGATGAAATTGGGCTTACAAAAAATGGAGTAAAATTACTTAATTGAAATTTGAAAATTCCAGGAATAATTAACAAAAAAAGTGTCGCAAGAGTAATGATTGCAAATGTCACAAGCATAAAAGCTGAGGTTTGCATTCCTTTAAATGCGATATAATTGAAAATAAAAATGAATAATAAAGAACCACCAATTTTCAAATATATTGAAGAGTATGGGGCAAGATATTGTACTGCTCCAACAACAAGCATAGCTATAGTTACATTCCCTGCTATAACTGTAAGCCATCCAATAATAAAACTAAAAAATCTTCCGTATGCTTGCTTACAAAATTCATAAATCCCTCCAGCTTTTGGAAACATACTTGAGAGTTCACCAAAACACATAGCAATATAAATTGAAATCAGTGAGAGAATAAACCATGAAATTAATGATGCTGGACCTGATGTTCCAGCACCAACAGCTGGCAAGAAAAAAATACCAGTCCCCATGATGGAATTAACTGTTATTAAAAGAATTGAAGGAAAGCCAAGTACTTTTTGTAATTTTGGCATTACAATTTCCTCCCAATAATAATTACGTACGTCCAAAAAAGACTTTTCTTTCGATTTACTTTAACTCTAAATCCTGCTTTTGCAAACATATTTTGCAACTGTTCATCACTTTCAATCCATTGAACATTAGGGATAAAATAAAAGAATTTATCATAATCAACAAAAATAATTCTCCCTCCTTTTTTTACACGCGCAGAAAGACTAGTAAGAAGTTTGAGCGGATCTTGCATATATGAAAGAACGCCTACTGAAACAACATCATCAACGAGTGTTGGAAGTTGTAGTGTAAAATCATCAAGACCAGGATGATGATTCACAAAAACATGAGAAAGTTTTTTTGTTCTTTTATCAGTAATTTTTACATTATGCAAGGTAATATCTGTTGCATAAATTCTCCCATCTCCTGTAACTCTTTTTGCTAAACGCTTTGTTAAAGATCCAACACTACACCCATATTCTAATATTACTCTGCCACGAATATCACCAAGAGCTTTGAGAACATTTTTTCGAATACTTAATGGAAAATGAATGCCTTCAGTTAGAAGAGTCACATACGAGAGTACTTCATTCACACGCACAATTGCTTTTGGATCATAATACATTTCTATCATTAAAAAGAATGGTATACCCAGAAAAATAAATGCTGCAACAAACCCTAATACTGCTGTTGCAAATGCTCCTTCAATCATTACCCAATTCACAATAAGAAGAAGAAAAAATGCTACAATTACTATTGGACCAATAGTAGGTAAAGGTGCTTTAAACGCTCTTTGCACATCAGGTTCTTTTCGCCTAAGTTTTGGTACAGCAAACAAAATTATTGAAAGAGCAATTAAACTTAAAACGACATATATCAAATAGGTGACCCTGTACGGATCACCCCATTTAACAGCGTATCCTCGAAAAATAAACCATGTAAAAAAGAAAATAATTACTGTTTGAAAGTATACAGCGCGATATGGCGAATTATGTTTAGGATGAGGTTTTGCAAAATGTTTTAGATGTAATTTATCACGCGCCATTGCTTGCAAAAGACGCGACCCTGCAATAGGCCATGCAGCTGTTGCACCAATGATAACAAGATACATACCAAATACGACAATATTTTGTCCCATCTGACCCATTGTATGTAATGCCTGCACAGCAAATGGTCTTGCATCAGTAACATACTCTCCATATGCTACTGTTCCAATCGTGCTAAAAATATACAACACAACAACAATCCCACAAATGATAATTGCTTTAAACAAAATCTTGTGCAACTCTTTAGGATTTTTTGCTTCATTTGCCATATATGTTACAGCTTCAAATCCAAAAAAAGCTTCAGTGATAAATAATAATGATAAAAGCATGTGTGAAAAAAGTCCACCACCAATTCCACCTACTCCATCAAACCGCACAAACGGTTCTAAGAAACTGGTATTAAACGATGATGCAAACACACCAGAAAACAAAGCACCAAAATCGATAAATGAAGGAATAATCATTAAGGATACTACTCCAAGAGAAAATACTCCAAACGTTACAAGCATTGTCGCACCAGCATCTATTGATCTGTATGCCATATAATTTAATGCAATAATCCAAATAATACTAAAAGCTATTCTCAAATAAAACGCAACTTGAGTTTGCGCAGGGATAAAATATTCTGCAGCTGCAACTACATTAAGTGCCATACCTAAATTTCCAGTAACCCAAATAAGCCACCCTGCCATGAATGGAATAAATCGACCATACGCACGTTGACAAAACCCATATGTTCCACCTGATGTAGGATGCAAAACCATCAATTCACCAATATAGAGCATAACAAATCCTGCTATCATAAAAATGATAATCCACGCAATTATACTCGCTGGACCTAAGGCTTTCATACCTAAACCTGGCAAATAAAATAAAGAACTTCCAAGAATTGAATTGATTAGAATAAAAAGAATAACACCGTTTCCTAATCTTTTGGTGGATGATGATGTTGTGATTGGATGCTCTGGATCAAACGTTCCATCTGCACTAATACCTTGTGCTTGCTGCTTTTTTGGATCTGTGATTAAATAATGCCAAAATTCTTTAAAATTCATCTATTCGCCTCTTTTATTAAAGGACGTTAAGAGTGTTTATAAAATTAATCCTATAGTTTCTACTCTCAAAATATTAATAAAGAGGATGTATCACTTTTTTGAATATGGCATATCTCTTCACACTATATCAAAATATGAACCTTTTTGTAAGTATAATTATACTTCTTGCCTTTTGGAGCCTTATTTGGAAAGGTTTCGCACTTTGGCGAGCAGCTCAAAAAAAATCAGTTGGCTGGTTTATTGTTCTTTTATTCTTAAACACAGCAGGCATTTTACCAATTTTGTACTTACTCTTTACAAAGAATCCTAACAAAAAATCAAAAGAAAAAGAGCCTAAAGTACCTCAAAAAAGTGAAAAGAAAGAAGTACATGTTGAAAATAATAAAACTGATACTATCAAAAATACAAAAACTACTAAAGCAAAGCCAAAAGCAAAACCTTCAAAAAGAAAAGTTACAAAAAAGTAGTCTTTGCAGTACAATAACACATAAAAACTTCTTTTGATTTTATTTTTTTCATGCTTCTCAAACAACTGATTCTCAAAAATATCCGTTCGTATCAAGATCAAACTATTTTATTCCCACAAGGATCAACTCTTTTAGCTGGAGACATTGGATCTGGAAAATCTTCTATTCTCTTAGCTCTTGAATTTGCACTTTTTGGCGCACTCAGAACAGATTTAAGCGCTGATGCTTTATTAAGAAAAGGAGAAGTATCAGGATCAGTTGAACTCAACTTTGTTTTAAATAAAAAAGAGATCAGTATTTTTAGGGCACTAAAACGTGATTCAACAAGTATCAAACAAACTCCAGGACATATTATTATGGATGGGACAAAAAAGGGATTAACACCTCTTGAATTAAAGGCAGAAATAATTAAACTTCTTGGATACCCACAAGAATTCATCACAAAATCAAAAAATTATGTATTTAGGTATACTGTGTATTGCCCACAAGAAGAAATGAAACGTATCTTGCAAGAACTGCCACAAGAACGTCTTAACATTTTACGTAAAATATTCAATATTGACAAATATAAAACTATTCGAGATAATATGCAAACATATCTCAAAACGTATAGAAAAGAGATGATTATTCTAGAAACAAAAACAGAGCCTCTTGAAACCTTTCAATTAGAACACAAAAAAATAGTTGAGAACATCAATGAAACAAAGAAGTTATTCCAAGATGTTTCTGTGCAAAAAGAAGTAATACATACAAATATTCTAGAAATAAAAGAGAAAATTGATTTTACAGAAAAAGAACAAAAGATATTTTTAGAAACTAGTGTAAAAAAAGAAAATGTATCTAAACAATTATTAGATATTGAAAGACAATATACAAATGAAAAGGAAAGACATCAAGATATAACACAAAAAATGAAATATATTCTTGTTGGAGAAGATATCACTGTAGAAAAAATACAAAGTGAAATTGAATCTCTTGAAAACGAAAAAAAGGAATGGATACACAAAAAAGGTGCAAAAGAACAGCAATGTGCCATTATTCAAGAAAAGATTAGCCAATTGCACACTCAAATAAAAGAAAAACCATCTATTGAAGAAAAATTATGTTCTATTGAAGAGAGGCAAGCAATCCTTACCAAAAATATTTCTCAAAAAGATATTATTCAAAAAGAATGTGAACAACAAAAAATTGACATTCAAAAATGGCACACAAAAATTACACAAAATAATATTATAATAAGCCAGGCTCAAGAACGCCTTGCAAAAATAACCAATCTTAATGAATGCCCAACTTGTTTGCAAGAAGTAACATCGCAGCATAAAAATCAAGTTTGTTCAACAGAAGAAGATTGTATTGATTCAGCACAAAAAGAAAACGAGATCATACAAGCACAAAAAGAAAATATTGAGATTGAACATAAAGAATTAATATCAAGATTAGACAATATTGAATTAGACAGCAGAGAACTTGCAGGTATATCAACAAAACTTCAATATCTTAAAGAAAAGATAAATACAATACATGAAAAAGAATCAATATTGCAAAATAATACTATTATGAAAGAACTTGTTGAATTTAACAAAGAAAAAGAAATTCTTATACCGCGCATTGAAAAAAGATTAAACTCCTTGCATGATTTGAAATCTAAGGTTTTGCAAAAAGAAGAATTACTTCTGCAAGAAAAAAAATCTTCTCATGAAATCCTTGAATTAGAAAGAAGAATGCAAGAAAACATGTTGCAAATAAAACAACTACAAGAATTATGTAGTACCCTTAAAGATAATACTCTAAAGATTACGCAATTAAAAGAAGAATTAGCAAATAAAAATCTACTTGAAAAGGAAATTGTCGCAAAATATAGTTCTTTTGAAACAAGTATAAAACATCTGCAAAGAGATTTAGAAAAAAATACTCTTGTTATCAAAGAAATAAGTGATTTGAAAAATATCCTTCTACGAAAAAAAGAGTTGTATCATTGGCTCAACTCATACTTTATACAATTAACTTACACTATTGAAAAAGAAGTCCTTTTACGTATTTATCATAGATTCAATGATTTATTTAGAGAATGGTTTAGTGTCCTTATGGATGATACAACAATTTCTGCGCGACTCAATGATACTTTTACCCCAGTTATTGAACAAAATGGACACGAAATTGATTTTATGCATTTAAGTGGTGGCGAGAGAACAGCATCATCCCTTGCATACCGTTTAGCCCTCAATAAAGTAATCAACGATGTTGTACATACAATCCATACAAAAGATTTGCTTATTTTAGATGAACCAACAGATGGGTTTAGCTCAGAACAATTAGACAAGGTTCGAGACGTGCTCGAAAGATTAGGACTTGGACAAATAATCATTGTATCTCATGAAAGTAAGATTGAGAGTTTTGTTGAGAACGTACTGCG
>JADHVE010000037.1 GCA_016784195.1 Candidatus Woesearchaeota archaeon
GGCAGATTGAGAATACTGCCTCATAGTTTCAATAAGCTCTTTTTTACAGGGAATTTTCAGCTTGATTGTAGCAACAGATTTCATGAAAATAATGTAGATGCGCTCGTTTATATATTTTACGCGCACATGTCCAGTGCTTGTGGAGGTAAGTCTCAATTCTTCCCCCAGTTAAAACTGAGGGTATCCTTGAGACAAGTTTTATGAATACAAAAGAGTTTATCAAAAAAGTAAAAAATAAGGAAATCGATATTGTCGAGCATACAGAAGAAGTAATTGAAAAAGCCAGGAATATCAACAAAAGATATCATCTTTTCAATATAATCTCTGATGATTCTGCGATAGAGCAGGCAAAAACATTAAAAAAAGAAATAAAAAAGAACAACATTAAGAATAAATCACTTCTGGGAGTGCCAATTTCTGTAAAGGATTGTGTTTGCGTAAACGGTGTTGAAAGCAGAGCTGGAAGCAAGATTCTTAACGGTTATAAGCCTGTATTTGATGCAACAGTAATAAAAAAGATAAAAGAGCAGGGTGGAATAATAATCGGAAAAACTGCCCAGGATGAGTTTGGCTTTGGAACCTTTTCTGTTAATGTTGGTGTTGATTTCAAAATTCCGTTAAATCCATTGGATAAAGAAAGAAGCTGCGGGGGAAGCTCAGGAGGTGCAGCAGGAATTTCCCAAATTGCAGATTTTCCGCATATTGCTATAGGTGAGAGTACTGGGGGCAGTATTGTGGCTCCTGCTTCTTTCTGCGGCGTTTTTGGGTTATGCCCTACTTATGGCAGGGTTAGCAGGTATGGCTTAATTGATTATGCAAACAGCATGGACAAGATTGGAACTCTTGGAAAGACGATTGAGGATAATGCTTTGCTATTAAAATCAATTTCAGGGCATGATGATAATGACAGCACTTCAATCAATTCAGAATCTGATGAATATTCTTCATACCTGAAAAAAGGAATAAAGAATATTAAAATAGGAATAATTAATGAATCGTTTGGAGAAGGTGTTGAAAAAGAGGTTACTGAAAAAGTTATGGGCGGGATTAATAAATTAGAAGAGAACGGTGCAAAGACAGAAAAAGTATCGCTTCCATTAACCTCAAAATATGGAGTCCAGGCATATTATCTAATTGCAGTCTCAGAAACTTCAACAAACCTCGCTAAATTATGCGGGATGAGATATGGCAGGCATGAAGAGCTTACTGGAAATTTCAATGAATACTTTACTAAAGTAAGAAGCAAAAACTTTGGCGAAGAAGCTAAAAGAAGGATTATTCTTGGGACGTTTACAAGAATGGCCGGCTATAGGGACGCTTATTATATGAAAGCTATGAAAGTGAGAACTAAAATAATTGAGGAATACAAAAAGGCATTCAAGAAATTTGATTTGTTGGTTAGCCCGACAATGCCTTTCATTGCACCAAAATTTTCTGAGATAGAGAAATTGAGTCCATTGCAGAACTATATGGCAGATATAATGACTGTTGGGCCTAATTTAGCAGGTCTGCCGCATCTGAATGTTCCTGTTGGCTTGTCAAAAAAAATGCCTGTCGGCATGCTGCTGATTGGAAATCATCTGGAAGAAGGAAAATTAATGCAGGTAGGAAATATATTCAATCAATGATTAATTTATTAATAAAAAATAAATAAAAATGAAAAAATTTACCAGCGATGTTGTAATTGGATTGGAAGCGCATGCTGAACTACAAACAAAAACAAAATTATTCTGCAGCTGCCCGACTAAAGGCAGTGAAGAGCCGAATACAAGAACATGCAGTATTTGCTTAGGTCATCCTGGCTCAAAACCTAGTGTAAATAAAAAGGCAATCGAGTATGGAATCAAATTATGTTTGGCTTTAGGCTGTAAAATCCAGCCTGAGATTATTTTTTCAAGGAAATCCTATTTTTATCCTGACATGTCAAAGAATTTTCAAATATCGCAGTATGAAGTTCCTTTGGGAAAAGACGGGAAATTAAAGCTGAAGGACGGCAAAGAAATTGGAATTACAAGAGCGCATCTAGAGGAGGATCCTGCCTCATTGATTCATCCAAAGGGCATGAAAGACAGCGCTTATGTTCTTGTTGACTATAACAGAAGTGGAAATCCTCTGGTGGAGATTGTTACTGAGCCTGATATGGAAAGCCCTGAAGAAGCCAGAGATTTTATGAAGCAGCTGATAACTGTTTTGGGTTATTTAGAGATTTTTGATGTTAATAATGGAATAATAAAAGCAGATGCAAATATATCCCTTAAGGAAGCAGGATATACTAAGGTTGAAGTTAAGAACATAACAGGATTTAAAGAAATTGAAAGGGCTTTGTTTTATGAAGTTGACAGGCAGAAAAAGGATATTTCTGAAGGTAAAGAAATAGTTCAGGAAACAAGGGCATGGGACAGTGAAAAAGGGATTACCTTTTCTTTGAGAAAAAAAGAAACAGAAGAGGATTATGGGTATATTGTTGAGCCGGATTTGACCAAAATTGAGGTAAGCAAGGGATGGATAGATGAAGCTAAAAAAGAAATGCCTGAATTAGCCCAGGATAAGGTCAATAAGTTTGTTTCAAAACATAAAATAAATAGGATAGATGCTGAAGTTTTATCTGCTGAAAAAGATCTGGCTGAACTGTTCGAGAAAGTAGCTGAAAAGGTTAATCCTATCCTAGCAGCAAAATGGTTAAGGAGAGAGTTGGTTAGAGTTTTGAATTATAACAAAAAGACATTAAAGGAGATAAAGCTGGATGAGAAACAGATTATTGATTTGTTATCTTTAATAGAAGATAAAAAAATCACTGAAACAACCGGGCAGAAACTGATGGAAAAGCTGATTGAGAAGCCTTTTGATGTTAAAGAGTATGTCAAAAAAGAAGGGTTGAGCGCTGTATCGAGCAAAAAGGAGCTTGAGAAGTTCTGCAAAGAGGCTGTTCAGGAAAACCCAAAAGCAATTGAAGAATATAAAGATGGAAAGGAAAAAGCGCTTAATTTTATTGTTGGTTCTGTTATGAAAAAAACAAAAGGTAAAGCCTCTCCGAAAGAGGTTAATGAGATTATTAAGAATATGATAATTTAATCATTAACTATCGCTTGCTACTTTTTCTATTACCTCCAAAGAAAAAACTCAGAAATTATCTTTTAAATTATTTTTTCCACTTTCTCTGAATAATATAATATTTAAAACTCCTGTTTTTAATCATTTAATCTATCAGAAAAAATAAACCTAATCAAAAGATTAATAAACCTTTAATTTTGTTATTATATAATTCCTATATTAAATATAAAAAACGAGGTGAAAATATGAAAAAACTATTTGTTTTATTTCTGACAGCGATGATGCTGGTTTCTTTTATACCTGTTGCTTTTGCAGAAGAAGATGTAGGAGAAGCTACGCCGGAACTTATAAGTGCGGGAGATACAACGGAAACTTCTGAAGATGAAACTGGAGAAGTTGAAGAAGCAACTGAAGAGGCAGTTGAAGAAGTAGAAGAAGCGGCTATTGATGAAGAGACCGAAGAAGAGACTGAGTTAATCGCTGAGTCAGGCCTTGGAGCTAAAGTTAGGATATTACAATTAAAACAGGCAGTTACTAAGAGCTACATCACTGGAACTGAGGTTGTGAATGTACTTAAGGAAAAAGAAGGAGATGTTTCTGAACTGGAAGCAGTTCTTGCAGAGATTGAGATTCTTAAAGAAGAAGTAGATATGCTTGATTCAGAATCTGAAACTGCTGTTGAGGATTTTGTTAATGTTAAGAGAGACTTAAGAATGCTTAATAATGAATTTAAGAAGATTGTAGGGTCTAATCTAAGTGCAGATGACAAGCAGGCAATAAAAGATGCTCTGAAAGATAATGAAGAGCTGGCTAACTTAAACCAGGAAATCAGGGATGCTATTCGCGAGTTGAATGCAAACAGAGTTGGAAAAGCTTTGGAAAGAATGGGGCTTGAAGACCCTGAATTAGTGGATAAGATTGAATCAGGAAATGTTACACGTGAAGAAGTTAAAACTGCTCTGGGAAATGCTTTTGGGCAATTGAGTGATGAAGAAAAGGAAGAAGCTAAACAGAGATTCAGGGAAACAATAGAAAACAGAAAAGAATTAAGGAAGAATGTTGTTGAGAAAATAAAAGCAGAGCATATAGGTGTGGGGGCAGCAAGGGGTTTAGCAATGATAAACAAGCTGCCTGTGAACGTTACGGCAGCGGCTAAGAAGAAGATTATGGAAAGAGTTGCTAAGCTGAACAGAGTTGAGAATAAGTTAGCTGTTGAAATCAAAGATAAAAAAGAAAACATTGTTGAGATTAAAGAAAACATAAAAGACGGAAGAACAAAAATCAGGCAGGAATACCAGGAAAAAAGAGACGCTAGGATAACTGGCAGTGCAGGAGGTGATGAAAAATGAAAACATTATCATTGATAATCAGCTTGCTGCTGATTTTGGGATTAATTGTAGGATGTGCTCAACAAACTACAGAGCCAACACAGCCTGCAGATGAAGAGCAGGAGCCTGCAGATGAAGCAGATATTGCACAGGAACTGGACGATACCTACGTTGCAGATGAAGAGCTTGATGTTGGAGAAATGTTTTAATTTTTTTTATTTATCAAAAACCATTTTTGGTTTTTGATCATGCTCAGAAATTTTTCATAATCTTTAGGGAGATTAGTTTTCAGTCACCAGTTTTACACTGGATGGAAAATTTCTGACATTTCTATTTCTAATGTTTTGCTGACTTCCTCTTTAATCCTATTTTCAAAATCCAGTTTTGTTGAATCCTGTTTTTCCTGGCTTAAGATTCTAATCAATTCTTTTGTTAAGAGTTCTTCTTTTTCTGCAGTAAAGCTGTTTACCTTTATTTGGCCGAGATGCTCTTTTATTATGGCTGATTCAATGTCTTCTACTGATTTAATGTCGATCTTAACTTCTTCAAATTCTTTAGTAGTTAATGCGTTTGTGTTTTTCATTACAAAATAAGCTGATTTATTATAGATGATTTCATAGATTTCCCTGAAATTGATGTCAGATGGCTTGCCTGAAGATAAAGTTCCGAATAATCTTATCAAAACTATTGTGTTATTGAATTCATTGTCTTTTACCTGATTTTTTATTTCTTCCTCTATCTGTTCTGGTGTTTTATTATTGCAGTCTATCCTTATTTTTTCAATATTGTAAATCTGGATTGGGTGCCAGGTTATTTTTGTTTTGATTGGCTGAGTTGGTGTTTGTGCTTGAGAATTATTCAGCCTACATTCCCTCTCATGGTCTCCCTCTGAAGAGTTTTCTGATTGGACTTCTGTTGTTTCTGCGATGTAAAAGCCGCCTCTTTCGAGCTTTTCGAGCTCTGCAAAGCTGTTTGGGAATAACGGGCCGGGATAAGAAATTAAGCCATAATCCTCTTCCTGTTTCTGGAAAATATAATGTGGATGGCCTCCTGCATAATAATTGAATCTTTTTGGCAGTAATGATATTGGATGTGATTCCATATCTTTTAAGTCTATCGGCTTGAATTCAGTCAGAGCAGAGTGGAATATGAAGATTTTATAGCCATTTTCCTGTTCTAAGTTTTCTTTTATCAGATTTTCATAATAAGCTTTTTCCAAAGAGCCTTTTTTTCCAAATAATCCGGTTATTTTGGCTTGTGTTTTATTGTCTGTTGTGAAATTTAATTTCAGCTTTCCTTCTATCTCTTCTCCTTTGACTACGTTGATCAATAATCCTGCTTCTTCCAGCACATCTAGGATTGTTTTTCCGCTTGGAGAGAAATCATGGCTTCCGGCAATAATATATGTAGGAATATCTAAGTCTTTTAATTGTTTTAGCTTGCTGACTGTTAACTTTAAATTATCCAATGCTGGCAATGATGTGTTAAATAAGTCTCCTGCAATTAAGACAAAATCTACTTTTTCTTCTATGCACTTGTCAATTGTTTTTATGAATGCTATTGTGCTTATATCTCTCAGTTTAGGATCACGCCAAGAGCCAATATGGCAGTCTGCTAAATGTGCGAATTTCATAATTTAACCCCACTAAAGTCTTGTTTTACTTTGTTATTTTCCAAATCTTTTTTGATCATATCATCAAAAAAAGGAATCTTTACAGGAGTTGCAAATTTCAGGAAGTTTGAAGTGACTAATGCTTCTCCAATGTCTAAAGAAGCTATTGTTCGGTCATCTTCAGATAAATCCTGGGAGGCAGATTCTATTATTGCCTGCCGTTCCGGTTTCATTTCTATACCCAGAATTATTTTTGTGTTCATATTGGCTAATATTTCCCTTGGTATCAAGGAAGGTAATTGAGTTATAGCGGTTAAGCCGACTTTGAATTTGCGCCCTTCTCTTGCTATGGTGGAGAAAATATTAGAGCCATGCTCCAGGACTTCTTTTCCTAAAACACGAGGAGCTTCTTCTAATACAATTGAGATAACAGGCTTGTCTTTTAAAGTGCCGTTCATCTTATAGAATTTGTATTTGTTAAATAATTCGGTTGTTATTAAGCTGCCAATAAGAATCTCTACCGGGCCTGAGAAGTTTGAGGTGTCTATAATGACTGTCTTGCCTTGCTCTAATTCAGAGGAAATGTCGCTTATTGTTGTAGAACCTGCCTTCAAGTCGAAAATCCCTTTACAGAATAACTGGTTATTTGCGAAATCTGAGTCAAGCAGGTATAACAATCTTCTTTTAACAACAACTAAAGTTTCTGGCCTAAACGCACTTTCAATGGTTAATTTTTTTTCACGTATTACTGCTTCAACCCATTTGTTCCTATATTCTTTGTAGTAAAGGTTCAATGCCTGCTTTTGGGCATCTGAAAAGTCAACAACACCATCAAAATGCTGTGGCTTAATCAGCTCTAAGTTTATCTTTAAGGTTTTGCAGCCAGGAGGGGCATTTTTTGGAGTGTAGTAAACAACTTTTTCTTTTTTTGGATGGTCTTTCATCCCTGTTTTTGTTCTTCCATAATACTCATCGTGAGGGTCTAAAACCAAGATTCCGCAGAAATCCTGGCTGATTAAATTCCATAGGATGTTTGATATTAATACACTTTTTCCTCGGCCTGTCGTTCCTGCTACTAAAATATGGTGTCTTAAGACTTTATCTCCTTCTAAAAATATATTTACATCCAGTGTTTTTGATCCTGAGCGTAAATTTCCCAGGAATAATGGATTTTTTGGTTTTGTCAAAAAGGTTAAATCTTCTTTTTTAATTTCCCTCACTGTAGAGAAAACAGATGGAAGTGCTTTTGATATTGCTGCTTTGTTTTCTTTTATTGTAACCAATGTTTTGAGTTTAGCTAGCATATAATTCCTTAATTTTGGCTCCATAAACTCAAAATTTGTTTCTTCCTCTAAGCTCATTCCCGATATCAGCTCTAGATTTTGCTGACTGATCTGGCTTCCATAGACCAAGTCAAAAACTTGAAGAAGAATCTTTGAGTTTTTTGTATCAGAAATTAATAATTCTCCTATCTCCAACTTTTCGTCGGATTTTTGCCTTACCAGAATACTTCCGAAATCCCCTGAGATAACCTGGCCTTTTGTCATTTTTTAGTCTAAATAAAAGAATTATCACCTTTTTTTAAATCAATAATAAAAAATCAATACTGCCCCTGCATCCAATTAAATCAAAGTTTTAATCTTTTAAAAATATTTTTTTTATTAATAAAATAATGATTTTAAATTAATGAATGATAAAACATAGAAAATCAAGTTAATTTAAATATTTATCTTTTATTCTCAATCTTTAATATCTGCTCTATCTCTCTTTTTGAGACAGCGCAGCCATTGAGCTTTACACCCCACAAGACAGATTCAAGCAAGGTTTGACGGGGATTTATGGTATTTACTAAGTATTTGTCTAATAATCCTAATTCATACGCTATGGTCACCAACTCAACGCTTCTTATTACCTTTATATTCTTTGTGAGCTTTTGAAATTCTTTTAGCTTGCTGTAGTCTATCTTTATCCTTGTATGCAAGGTATGCCTGAGGATATTTTTTAGCTTATCGGGGTTTTCTATTAATGTTCTTGTGGTTCTTTCATCAACAGCATAAGCATCAGAGTTGTTTAAAATAGCAGTTGCTATTCCAGACATTTCACCGTAATGCACTATGTTTATAGGGTGGTTATGGGCTATGAACGAGTTATTTGCCAAATCTAGCAATAATTCTGTTTTTTTTCTTATATCTTCATTGTCAACAATGCTGATAGTTCCATTTTCTATATAATTGAGGACTTTTAAGGCTTCAAACTTGAATCTTTTTGTTTTTAGCGGCTTGTCTACTATCTCTTGTTTAATCCCTTTGGATATGTAGAAATTTCCCTTGAACCTTTTTTTTAGAGGCTCTAGAAGCCATAATAAGTCGTTTATTGCCAGGCTTATTATGGGTCCTGCATCAAAAACTATTGATTTCAAGAGAACAGCCCCCTTGTGAAGTCTAATCTTGATCTGATATCGGCTTTTGCTTCTATTTCGGTTATTTTTGTATGGCCTATGTAATTCATCAGCTCCCATTGAGAAATTCCTAAAATCTCGGAGGCTCTTGCCAGTGATATCCCATGCCTGTAAAGCTGGCTTCCTTTTTTTATTTGAGCCTGCCTTATGACCTCTTCCATATACAGTTTTAATCTGCTGTCGATTTTGGATATTAAGTTAAATAATTTTTTTATGGATTTTCTGTATTCAGCAGTATCATCTTTTTTTAGATAACCCCATGCTAAATTTAATAAATTGGATAATAACTTAAAGTCAAGCTTTCCAGGCTTTCTTTCAATAACCTTTGATAAAGAGTAGATCAGAATTGCTATTGAAACAGAATCTTCATCCTGGAAGATAGACGCATTGTGTATTGTGTGGTTGCTCAGCTCTTTCAGGTCAACTGTTTCTTTGTCCCTTAGGATTGTAATAGTATCTGAGAGGATAGAAAGAATGTCTTTTTTTATTGTCTGGTTCATTTTTTTGTTTATTAGATTTCTTAATTGTTATTTAAATTAGCTGTTTAATAAACTCACATTTATAATTAAAATCATCATCTGAATAATCGACAATACCATTAAAATATTTGTAAGGTTCATTAGTCCAATCCGAATTTTTTGGTATATAATTCATAAAATTTGAATTACCAGTATCATATTCAATACCATTGAAAACATTATTTTTAAAAAAATCATATTTTTCTTGTAAAATTATATTTTTTGAAGCAATATATCTAAATATTTTTCCTTGTGTCACATACATAGAAAATGTTTCTGCAAAATCTTCAGTAGGATAAGGATAATCTGCAGTATCTAATGGATCAATCATAGAATAACTTGAAAAAAACGCTCCATTTTTCATTTCAGTATCTGAATTCCAACTAATAGAATAATAATCAAGACTAATATCAGTTACATAATAAGGATCTCCAAATAAATCAAATCTTGGATCAACTTTATTTTTATTTTTAGGTAAAAGTAATTCTATATCTACATTATGTGCCCATTCGTGAACAATAGTATGTATCATTTCACAATCAGATTTAAGAAGACTAAATTGTAAAGTATCACCGAATGATGGAGAGAAAAAATTAGGAGTAATAGATAAGAAATATTCAGACCCTTGCCCTCCCAAATTTACATTATCAAATTTTTTTATTTCAGAAGGAAGGTTTGACCAAAAATTGTAAATTAGTGAATAAAAATGTTTTTCATCTGGTAAATTTGGGAATAATAAAAATGTTTCATTTAAATTAACTTCATTTTTCAATTTATCATAATTTATTTTATCAATTTTTTCTTGATAAGCTACTTGTTCATCTAATTTAATTAGAATATCTTTTGAAATAATATCATCTTGATTAAAATTATTATCTTTTAAAAATTTATAATATGTATTTAAGTGAAGAGGTCTTTGATTATTATCTAGATCTTGTACAAAAGTATAACCTATTTGTTTTAACCCATTCAAAAATCTATATGCGAAAGTATCTGAATCTAAGTAATAATCAGAATAATATTTCTTTTCTTTGACAACTTCATTAATATTATAAACTAATCCATTTGAAACAATTTTATTTGCTATTTTATCTGATTTTAAAAAATTACTGCCTAACAAAGAATTAATTACTGTATTCTCACAATTAATCTCATTTCCATTATAAGGTGTCCCATTATTAATCAACTCATACATCTTATAAGCAGAAGGTTTCCAACAAATAATATTACTAGATGTTTTATTATATTTAGTTATTCCAAACCCTTCTCCTTTGGCACCTTCAAAATTTGTTGGTCCAGGTGAAACAAATCTGAAATAAGTAATGCCCCACAACCAATCAAAATTTTCATTTGCAAGGTTAATTGAATCTTCCATGCATTTTGAAGTTTCATCATATTTTGATACATCATTATAATCCGAATATCCAAATTCTGAAAATAAAATTTTAAGATTTGTTCTATCATCATTATTTATTATTTCTTGATAAATACCTTGATTCATTGATAACCAATCGTTTTCTAAATTTGAATCACAAGGAAGATATGGGTGCCAAGTTATTCCATCAAAATATTTTTCATAATATTCACTATCTTGATCTGTTGGATTTGTTCTTCTTAAATCCATTTCAATATAAAGATCCTTAATAAAATTTTCAATATAAGTTATACTACCTAAATGTGGTTGAATAGCTGGCATAAACACATATGCATTTGGATTGCCTTCGTTTATTCCTTTTTTTGAAGCTTCCATCAAATCAACAATTATTTTTATTCTTTCTTCATCTAAAAACTCACTCCCTGTTTCAGGATGTAAAAAATTAGGATGATTAAATTCATTGCCGGTTTCCCAATAATTAATATCTAAAAAAGACTTTGATAACTCTTTCCAAGCAAATTCATAATTTTCTAAAAATTGTTCATATTTAGTATCGGTCGTATCATCATTATCAATATCACGATGTGGAACTTCATTAAAATTAATTGAACCAGTCATGGGGGTAGGGAAATCACTTGCACAACCAACAACTTCAACATTATTTTGTTTTAATTTAGTAACTGTTTGATGAAGTAAAGATGAAATATAATCGCCATATTTAAGATATAAATCTTCAAAATAATCATTTTGATTTAATTCATTTTTATCATAAGTCAATGTTAAACTCTGCCATTGTCTAAATAATTTTGGTTTAAATTTCAAAAATTCATCAACTTGAGTTTTATAATCATATCCCTCCATAATGATATTATTTTCGAATGGTTCTCCGAGACCTAACAACAAATTCATAGATACATCTAAAGGTAGATTGCAATCAGTAGTAAAAACAAACAAATAATCATTTATCCCAGCCATTGCATCAACTTCATCGTAAGGCAAAGAAGAGTAAGGTGTTTCACCCCAGTAACTGCCATTGTAATAAACAGCTTTATCATCATCATTAAGAGCGAAAATAGAAATTCCGTTAACAAAAGCAACTGCGTCAATCTTTGAAGGTGGTTGAGGTGTTGTATCAAGATTGAAATTATTTTCAAAAAGGTTAGTTACTTTAATGCCGGTTGGTACAGCATTACCGTTATGATCTGTAATGAATATATCATTGCCTTTAGTATAGTATTTATTGCTGTCATCTGCATAAAATGCATCAATAGCAGTATCTGTTGTATTGAACAAACTGCTTATAGTAGTTGTAGATTTTAAGTTACTCAAATCATCAATATCATACACAGAT
>JADHVE010000038.1 GCA_016784195.1 Candidatus Woesearchaeota archaeon
TCATTCTTGCCACTAATTTTGCAGTAATTGTCTCTCTTGGTTTAATTTTCTTATCCTGCCTTGCATACCCAAAATAGGGTATGACTGCTGTGATTCTTGCTGGAGATGATCTTTTCAAAGCATCCATAATAATCAATAATTCCATCAAGTTTTTATTTACATCCGGGCAAGTAGGCTGTATAACATAAACATCAGCTCCCCTGATACTTTCCAGAATTCTGGCGTATATTTCACCATCACTGAATCTTTTTATTTCTACTTCTGTCAAAGGAATATTCAGTTTTTTAGCTATCTTTTCTACTAAATCCTTATTGGCTGTTCCTGAAATGAGTTTAAGCTGGTTTCTCATAATAAATCCCTTATATAAGGAAAGAAGTGTTTTTTAAAAAGTTTTGGTTTTAAATGCCCGATAAGATACCTCTTATTCGCTGAATATTGGATTGAAGCCTTATGAGGGTTAATAAACAGAGTTGCTTTTATTCTTTTAATGGAACTACAGCTACAGGTCTTACCTCAATAATATCTTCAATTCTAATATATTTAGGTTCAATGGGTACAGAATTTCGGTCTAATACTCTTCCGAGGGTCATATAGGGGGGCATTGGATGTTCTTTTCCATCACCAAATCTTAATTGATGTTCAGGGGGATATCATCCCAAGCCATATCAAAAATTTCTGTAATATATCCCGGCCTTGATTCCTTATTTCCGCATTGATTTAGGTAATAAATCTCAGCAAATTTAGATTGAGTAGGTAGTTTCTCGTAAATTTTCTTAACGTCAGATACTTCCATATATATTAAGAATTAGCAGGTCATTAAAAACTTTGCTCCTTTTGTCTCTTTGCCCAGAAAAATTTAATTTAACGCCAGGGCCTTGTTAAATGAAGGTGAATTAATTGGAGTGGAAGTGTAATGAGGTTGAGCAAAATCTTTGATTTTGTGAAGAAGTTTGTTCGTTTCAACAATCAGTTTATAAGTAATTACCATATTCTACTGTACATGACAGGTATAATACCCTGGGGTCCTAAAATAAAGGAACAAAAGGAAATTGATGATATTGTAAAGTCGGTTGTGAAAATGGTAAAGGGCTTTAATGATTCTGATTTATCAGATAAGTGTATAGCTCCACCAGGAAAAGGTAGAATTGTTGAGATAATACGTACTGAAAGGGCAGCTAATGTAATTGATGATTATGATTCACCTAATGAAGCTCTGTTGGTAGCTCAAGGATTAACAAGAGCAGCTCGAAATAAAACTGAATCAAAATATGGGAGCAAGATTCCCAGATATTGTGTATACGATGATAAAGGGGAATATGTTGGTGGAGATATAATACTTGATGAACTTGATTCTTGGAATTGATTCGAACGAATTGTATTAAACAAGCTTAAGTAGCAACTTGATAGCCTCACTAAGCTCAAGAGAGCTCACTAATTGAGATGAACCGGGTTTCTAAAAGCTGTTTTATTGTAATTCAAAACAAAACATTTAAATATAAGTTCTACCCTACAATAGTAACAAACTAGGGGTGGTTTGATTTATTTGTTTTTAAAATAAACAATTGACAGTTTATTATATTTTTAAAACACCTCTTTTTCCTCGGTAATTGCCCTTTAAAGGCTTTTGCCGAGGTTTTATAATAATAAATTTATAATCACCTCTTTTTCCCTGACAAGGCCCTTAAAAGCCTTGTTGGGGTTTTAATAATTCTTTTTAGGATTTAAATTTAATACATGATTTCAATTAAAATAATTTATTTTTGTCTATATTGAAAATAAATACAAACAGGAAAATTTAAATATGCTAATAGATTAGCATAATTGTATTACGTCGTTATGTAAAATGCCTTTAAATGGTGTTTTACATAATAAGAAAAGCCCGTCACGAGAGTACTCAATGGAGCTTACGCTAAAAGCAAGCAATGAGCTTGGGAGTTAGTGTAACGGGCTACATAATCTTTAATAGTCATAAAAAAGCATATAGAACAAGCATAGAACTTAAAAATCATTATTATCATTTTATTTATCAGATAAACTGAATTGAGTTAGCTTAGAATAAAAAGCTTGTTCTATCATTAAGACAACATAAAGAAGGAGTCAAACATGTTCACTACTTATCCAATAAGTTTTGTTGAGCTAGTTAGTTAGACTCTTTCTATAAAACATGGAGGTCGGTAAAAATGGGTAAAATAAGCCCTGTATCATCAAAATATATTATTAATGCAACTATTGATATTGAAGGCGTAGTTGATAGGCCTGATGTTATTGGAGCTGTATTCGGCCAGACAGAAGGCTTGCTTGGCTCTGATCTGGAGTTAAGAGAACTGCAAAGAAGCGGCAGGATTGGAAGAATAGAAGTCAATGTAGACACAAGATCCGGAAAAACAAAAGGAGCCATAATAATCCCTTCTTCATTAGATAAAGCAGAAACAGCAATTGTTGGAGCAGCTTTAGAGATAATCCAGAGGATAGGACCGTGCAATGCTAAAGTTCAGGTTCAAGGTATAGAAGATGTTAGAGTTAGTAAAAGAAACTTTGTTGTTGAAAGAGCAAAAGAACTACTAAAGCTTATGATAGAATCAACAATGCCTGACAGCAAAGAGCTATCAGATGAGGTGGCTTACTCGGTTAGAGTGATGGAAATACAGGAGTATGGCAAAGACAGGTTGCCTGCTGGCCCTGCTATTGATGAGTCTGACGAGATAATTGTTGTAGAAGGCAGAGCAGATGTACTTAACCTGTTAAAGCATGGAATAAAGAATTCTATAGCACTTAACGGCACTTCAGTACCAGCAACAATAGTAGAGTTAAGCAAGAAAAAGGTGGTTACTTTGTTTGTTGATGGAGATAGAGGTGGCAGCTTGATAACTAAAGAATTGATGAACATAGCAGATATTGATTATGTCACAAGAGCTCCTGACGGCAAAGAAGTAGAGGAAATAACCAAAAAAGAGATACATATGGCTTTGAGAAGCAGAATAGCCGGAGAGCAGATTAAGCTGGAGATTGGAAAAGAGAACCATAATGGAGTAAAAAGGCAGCCTCCGCGTTATGCTCCAAGACCTGTACAGAGGCAGCAGGTTGTAAAAAGACGTGAAATCTCTGGAGAGCATAAACAGTTGTTTGGTAATATGCTTGAAAGCCTAGTTGGAACCAGGGGAGCACAGATTCTTGATGAGAAAATGAATGTTCTTGGGAAAGTTCCAATAACAGAGCTTGAAACAACAATAAAAAGCCTCACAGATGGTGTTTATGCAGTGGTATTTGACGGCATAATTGACCGGGAATTAGCAAGAGCAGCAGAAAGGTCACACATCAAATACTTGGTGGGCATGGACACAAAAATAAGTTCAAGCGAAACAAGAGTAGATTTGATTACTGCTAAAGATTTATAATTTCTTTTTTTTTTGTTTTTTTATTATAAAAAATTAAAGAATTAAACCAAACTCTCAGTCAATTTATTATTACATTCATCTAATTTGTTTAATTTGCAGAAATTCTCTTTTATGGTTTCTGCGGGCTGTACTCCGCTGAACTTTATTTTATTGTTTACTAAAAATGATGGAAATGTATTGATGTCTAAAGACTTGACTAAACTGCTTTCTTTGTTTACAATGTGCTTGTTATATTCAATCTTGCCGTCAAATAAGTCCAGGAATTCCTGGATATTTTTCTCTGCTTTCTCTGTAGATATATCACCTTCCATTAAGAAAACCTCGAGTTTGTTAGAAACTTCCTGTTTATTGGTATAAAATGTACTTCCGCTTGCTCCCGGCCTTAATACATATTTATCGTTAACTTTAGAAAATATTCCTTTTAATTCCCCATATTTAAATGTCTCTTCCAGACTAGAATCAAATATGTAAGCAGGCAGTAAATTAATGCTTAAATCATTTACTAAACTTTTTCCTTCTTCTGAATTGTATGATATTTCGCTCTTTACAACTCCCGGAAACCATCCTTTTATTATTTTTTCAACCCTGGATGTATCGCAATTGAAACAGTCTTGGGTGTTTAAAACAATAAAATTAACCTTTACAGCTTCTTTAAATTCACATTCTGCATCTTCATTTCCCAAATTACTGCAAAAGCCAATCATGCCTTCTTTTAAGCAATCAGCATCAGAGAAACATGACGGCAAAACTTTTTCCAGAGACTTTTCTTCTTCTACTAGTTTTTCTCCTGTAAAAATCACAAAAGCAAAATAACCGAAAACTATTAAAAAAACTGCTACTGCTGCAATGGGCATCCAGATGCTTGTTTTATTTTCTTTTGTGTTTTCAATATCTGAGTAACCATTATTGATTATATCATTAGTATCTTCTTCTTTTTCATCTGGCTCTTGAATTTTTTCTTCTTCTGGCTCTTCTTTTACTTTTTTTTGCTCTTTAAATTTGCTTGGATCTTTTAGTTCTTTAATCTCAATATCGGGCTCTTCTTTCTCAGCGGGTTTTTCTTCGACTTTTGCTTTAAATCCTGTTTTCTTTTCTTCTGCCTTTTTTTCTGGTTTAATGTCTTTTTGAGTATCTTCTTTAACTTCAGAATTAAGTTCTTCTTTCATTTCTTCAGAGGGTTTTTCCTGTTTCTCTGCTTTTTTGTTTTCAGAGGATTTTTCTTCATTAACCTTATTTTCTCCTGATTCTAGTTTCCTTAACTGAGATTCCATCCTTGATTTTGCTTTTTCATACTCTTCAGGTGTTATGACTTCTGCTTCAAAGCTCTCTTTTAGAAATTCCAGCTCTTCCTCAATTTTTATTTTATCTTCCATTATCGCAAAAAATGACCTCTTATTTATATTCTCTACTCAACCATAAATTTTCTTTGAAAATCTCTAATATCTTAGAATGCTTAGGGGAAGCATTACTATCTAAGTTCTATCACCCCTTTTTAGGTAAGGTAAGATTAATAGTAAATAAAGCTTTCGATTAGTTACGGTAAAGTTATTAACTGAAACTAAATCCCGATATTGTTTTGAAAAACACAACAAATAAATCTTGATTTACTCTTCTTTCTAGTTTACTACCTCCAAATTTCCATAAATATTTATATTAGTAAAAACAAAGGTTAATTTATGTATGAAATTGTTGTAGGCAGGAATGAAGAAGACAGGAAAAAGTATGGATTACAGGGAACAATTCTTATCGGAAAGCATTATGTAAAGATGGGTCAGACTACTTCTCTCTCAAACAAAATATATATGGATGTTTCAAGAAGCCATGTTGTTTTTATATGCGGCAAGAGAGGGACGGGAAAAAGCTATACAATGGGAGCTATTGCAGAGGGTGTTGCTGATTTGCCTCCTGAAATAAACAAGAACCTCTCAATAATAATCCTTGACACAATGGGAATTTACTGGACAATGAAATACCCCAATAAAAAAGACAAAGGCTTACTGGATGACTGGGGCTTTGAAGGCAAGGGATTGAATGTCCAGATTTTTACTCCCACAGGATATTATGACAAGTATAAAGAAGCAGGCATTCCAACTGACTTTCCGTTCTCTATCAAAACAAATGACCTTGATGCTTCTGACTGGTGCATGACATTTGGCATAAGCATAAATGATCCTTGGGGAATTCTGATTGAAAGGATAATTGAGACTCTAAAAGAAAATAAACAGGATTATGATATTGATGATATTGTGAGAGAAATTAAAAAAGATACGCACTCAGAGGAAAAAGAAAGGAATGCTGTTGAAAACAGATTCTTATCAGCAAAAAAATGGGGCTTGTTCAGCAAAGAGGGAACATTGCTGAAAGACTTGGTGCTGCCCGGGCAGGTAACTGTTTTGGATGTCAGCTGTTATGTGACAATACCTGGAGCATCCAATTTAAGGGCATTGGTTATTGGATTGGTGGCAGAGAAATTGTTTATAGAAAGGATGGTTGCAAGGAAAAAAGAGGAGCTTGAAGCATTAGAGAAAGAAATGCATATGTTTGCAAGGGAAGATGATGATGAGAAAAAAGAGCCGTTGGTGTGGCTTGTTGTTGATGAAGCCCATGAGTTTTTGCCTAATGTAGGGACTACAACTGCTACGCAGCCGTTAATAACAATCTTGAGGGAGGGAAGGCAGCCAGGCATCAGCTTAGTATTGGCTACCCAGCAGCCAGGAAAAATCCATACTGATGTGATGACTCAGTCAGATGTGGTTATTGCGCATAGGATAACAGCAAATATAGATGTTCAGGCTCTTGGAGCACTGATGCAGACTTACATGAGGGCTGGGTTAGATAAGGAACTGAATATTCTACCTAGAGTAAAAGGCGCAGCGATTGTATTTGATGATATAAATGAAAAGATGTATCCTATGAGGGTTAGACCTAGGTTAACGTGGCATGGCGGAGAAGCTCCTTCTGCTATATTAAGTAAGAAAAAGGTTTTTTAGTTTTGAAGTAAATATAATTAGGAGGAGTTCTACAATAAACTTTAAATAAAACAAAATATTCTCATATTATATGCCATTTTCAAAATCTTTTCCAAGGACTGTTAAGGGAAGCTCTTATCCTCAGTGGGAAGAGGTTTTTTTGACAGAAGAAGAGGGGAAAGAAGAAGAAAGAAAATGCAAAGAAGAAAACATAAGGGTTATGAAGGACTGTATTGATGATGCTAACCAGATAATTAAAGAAAAAAACCTGAAGGACTATCAGACAGATTTGGTTAATCTGGCTATATCTTTATTTGAAAAAAGAGCTTCACATTCTATTTACTGGAAAGAAAGCAAAGCAAAGGAAAAATTTGATGAGAGTAATAAATAAGTTTTACTTGCCTTTTTTTGCTTTTCTATATCTCTCTCCACCAACATGAAGCTGCGCAGTATCAGGGCCGTAAGTCATTGATATCATAGATGCTATGAACATCATCACAAAAAATATTCCAAACGTGAAACCCCATGCTGCTGATTGGGGATAGACATATACTGCGGAAATCAAAAAACCGACAATACTGGTTATCATAAATCCACCTGATAAAGGCGCAACTTTTATCTCTTTTTTTGCCATCTTATCACCTTTTTTTAATTTTATTTAAATCTAATAAATTTTAGTTTATCTGTTTGTTTTCTGGCTTTTTCTGTTTTTTTGACAAAATCGTTCATAAACTTAGCCATCTTTTCACAGGCAATATCTTTTATCTCTCCTGAGGTCATCTTCCCGGATTTGTATTCCATGTAAATCTTATCTAATTCTTCATCATCCTCAACCAGATGCTGCTTTAACAGCTCAAAAACCATGTCTTCCTCTATTTTTGCACCTAATTTTCTATGCTCTTCTAAGGTATCCCTGCCTCCGGTTTTTGCCTTTTTTATTTTCCTGCAAACCTGTTGGATATCTTCGGGCAGTTCTATGCAACTTTCAGGATTTGACTTGGACATCTTGAGGGTTCCATTCAAGCTGGGAGCATATTTGTGGTATAATCCTGAAGGAAGAAAAAAACCTTTTTTCTTCATCCTGTTTACAATATCTCTCGTTAATCTTATGTGAGGATCTTGGTCGACTCCTACAGGGATTATGCCCGGCATCCTCTCTTTGAATTGGGGGAATAGGATATCTGCTACCTGAACAACAGCAGACATTATCTTGCCAGGCTCTGCGCTGCCGTAAATAGCCTTAAACTCATTTAATGTTATCTTTTTTGCAAATTCGTATGCGCGGTTCATCACTTCCTTATTTTCTGACTGAAAATAAAAGTTAGTTTTTTTAATATCCAAACCAAGTGCAACATAAGCAGGAATATGGAAATCTAATGCTGTTTTTTGCGCCTCTTCTAAACTTACACCCCTTGTGGCTGCGGCTTCTAAGTCAGCAACTAAAACATAACTAACTGCACCATGTTCTTGGAAATACCTTATATTTTCAACAACCATCTTATTTCCAAGATGAATCTTCTCATAAGAAGGCATTATTCCACTGAGCACATAGAATTTCTTTTTTTCTTTGATACAATTAGAAATTATCTCTAAATCACGGCCAGCAAATACAACTCCGCGCCTCATTAACCTGTTAGGGTTTGGAAATAAATCTGGATTGAATAATTCTAATCCAAAATCTTTTACTATCCTCCCATAATCCTCCAGAAGACCAGAGCCCCAGGGGTCAATTATTTTTTTCATTATGTTTTTTGGTTATTAATTTTTGTTTATTTAAATATTTGTATCTCAAAGCTAATCACATACTATCTCAAATCTATTTATTCAGCAATAATCCTCTGCCTTAAATAAGCATTGACTAAAACAAGAGCCATCATTGCTTCTGCTACAGGCGCTGCACGAGGCACTAAAACAGGGTCGTGCCTGCCTTCTATCTGGATTATGCTTTTTCTGCCTTGGATATCTAATGTTTGCTGCTTTTTTGCAATAGAGGGAGTAGGCTTTATTGCTATTCTCGCTATGATAGGCATTCCATTGCTGATTCCCCCTAAAATTCCTCCGCAATTGTTTGTCTTTGTAACAATCTTGTTCTCTTTTTTTACAAAAATATCATTGCACTGGCTGCCTTTCATTTCAGCAGCTTTAAAGCCTGCACCTATCTCTATTCCTTTTGCTGCATTTATTGTGATTAAAGCTTTGGCAATCTCTGCATCCAGCTTATTAAATACAGGGTCCCCTAATCCTGGAGGGACATTAAAAGCCAGAACTTCTATAATTCCCCCTACAGAGTCTTTTTCTTTTTTGGCTTTCAGAACAGCATTAAGCATTTTTTTTGCAGCATTTTTATCAGGGCATCTTAAATCATTTCTTTCTATTTCACTTAAATCAATTTTTTCAGCTTTAATTCCTGCAATTTCTTTTGTATAAGCAACTACCTTTATCTTTTTTTTTGCTAAAATCTTTTTTGCTACGGCTCCTGCAGCCACCCAATTTGCTGTTTCCCTTGCACTGCTTCTTCCCCCGCCAAGGTAATCAAAAATTCCGTATTTTTTTGTATAAGTGGAGTCGGCATGTCCTGGCCTAAAGGAATTTTTAATTTTTTTGTATTCTGATGAATTAGCATCTTGATTGTGGATTATCATAGCTATAGGCATACCTGTGGTTTTGCCATTAAAGATTCCAGATAAAATTTCAACTTTATCTTGCTCTTTCCTGGGAGTTGAAATTTTGCTTTGCCCTGGTTTTCTTTTATCTAACTCTTTCTGTATGTCTTTTTTGCTTAACTCTAAATTTGGCAGGCACCCATCTATGATTAAGCCAATTGCCTTGCCGTGGCTTTCTCCAAAAGTAGTTACCCTAAAGATATCTCCAAATGTGTTTGACATTTTTTATAACCTATTCTCTCATTTACTAATGGCGGCTTATCCTAACCTGAATATATCTAATTTTTTAATGATTTTATTACATACTTCTTCTACATTCAAATTAGATGTGCCTATAACAAAATCTGCTGCCTTATTATATTTTTCTTTTCTTTGTTCAGATATTTCCTTAATCTCTTCAATAAATGATCTATAAGTTAATGATGGCCTTTGCTTACTGTTTTTTATTCTTGAAGCAATCACTTTTGGATCTGCTTTAAGTAAAAAAGTTATACTGTTTTTCTTTAAAGCAGCTATATTTTGGCCTTTTAAGATTATTCCTCCCCCTGTGTCTATGATACAGCCATCCTGGTCTTTAATATTTTTGATTGCTTCACTTTCTAAATTCCTAAATTTAGCCCAGCTATATTTTTTAACAATCTCATCTATAGAAGCATTAGCTTTACTAACCACCATCTTGTCTGTTGATACTAGTTTTCTATTTAGTTTTTTAGCTAAAAGTTTTCCTACTGCTGTTTTTCCAGTTCCTCTATAGCCTATTAAAACTATGTTCATTTGTATAACTCCTCAAATTTTTCCCAAAAATCCGGAAATGATTTAGCAACACAATCAGGGTTTTGTATTTTAATACCTTTAATTTTTAATCCTGCGATTGCAAAGCTCATTGCCATCCTATGATCGTGGTATGTTCTGATTTCAGCTCCATGAAGATTATCAGGAGTAATTGACAATCCGTCTTTTAGCTCTTTAACTTGAGCCCCTATTTTTTTTAGCTCTAATGCCAAAGCCTTAATCCTGTCTGTCTCTTTTATTCTTAAATTTGCTATGTTGGTTATTTTTGTGGTTCCTTTTGCAAAACAGGCTATTACGCTTAATGTTTGTACAACATCAGGCATCTTATTCATATCTATTGTAATTCCTTTTAAATCACCGCCCTTCAGGCTTATGAAATCTTTTCCTTTTTTTACCTTACAGCCCATCTTTTCCAGAGTATTCACAAAATGGATATCTCCCTGTTTTGAATGGGGGTTAATATTTTTGACCTTGACTGCCCCTTTGGTTAAGGCAGCAGCTCCAAAAAAATAGGATGCGTTTGAAACATCCCCTTCTATGAAATATCTTTTTGCCCTGTATTTTTGATTATTTTTTATTATAAATTTTTTATAATTTTTATTTATGACCTTAACACCAAATTCTTTCATGATGTCAAGTGTAATATCAATGTAAGGCTTAGATGTTAAATCAACAACATCTATTTCAACATCGTTTTTTGCGTATGGAGCTATCATTAAGATTGAGCTTAGGTATTGGCTGCTTTTTTTACTTCGTAAAGTGGTTTTGATTCCAATAAAATTTCCTTTTATTGTTACTGGGGGGCATTTATTTTTACTTTGGACATTAACCCCTAGTTTTTCCAGGGCGTTTAGCAAATCCTGTATTGGCCTTTTTTGCATTCTTTTGTTTCCGGTTAGGATTACTTTACTGTTAACCAAAGATGCAAAACCTGTTAAAAAACGCATAGCGGTTCCTGCATTTCCAACATAGATTTTGTTTTTTGGTGCTTTTATCCTGCCGTTACTTCCATAAACTTCCAAATAATTTTTTTTGATAATTATTTTAATTCCAAATTTCCTTAAGGCAGAAATCATGTGTTGAGTATCATCGCTTAATAAGGGATTTTTGATAATTGACTTTCCTTTTGCTAAGGCTGAGACTAACAAAGCCCTATGAGTATAGCTCTTTGAGCCAGGAATTTCAATTTCTGCATTTAATTTATCTATCGTGTTTATTTTTCTCATTGTTTAGACGGTTGATTATAGGATTTCTCATTACGTTTATTGGCATTTCTTGATTAGTCCATAATTTAAATTGGATTGCAGCTTGGTGAATGAGCATTTCTATTCCTGGAATCACTTTGCAGTTATTTGATTCGGAGTCTTTGATTAATTTTGTCTTATGCGGATTGAAGACAGCATCAAAAACAACCATGTTTTTAAGAAATCTTTTTGGGATTAATGACCTGCCTATATCTGGAGACATTCCTACAGAGGTTGTGTTAACAAGAATATCAGTTTCAATATTTTTAAAATTGTTCAAACTGTCGTAATTACAGTTAAATTCTTCTGCAAGCTTTTTAGCTTTTTCTTTTGTCCTATTTAAAATGGTTATAATGCCTTTTTCCTGGGTTAATCCATAGACTACTGCGCGGGCTGTTCCGCCTGCTCCTAAAACAGTTATTTTTTTGTTTTTAATCTCTGTTTTGTTTTTTATTACAGTTATTGCCCCATAACAGTCTGTGTTATAGCCTTTTAATTTATTGTTTTTATTTACGATTGTGTTAACTGCGCCTATTTTTTTAGCTGTATTGTCAATAGAATCGAGATGTTTCATTACAGCTACTTTAT
>JADHVE010000039.1 GCA_016784195.1 Candidatus Woesearchaeota archaeon
CTGTCTTTGGCTTCATGCCTCATCTGCTTTACTATTTCATAAATCTGGGCTAAGCCTGTTGCAGATATCGGATGACCTTTTGCTTTTAAGCCTCCGCATGGGTTTACTGGAAGTTTTCCGTCAAGTTTTGTTGTTCCGTCCCTGATTAGATTTTTCCCTTCCCCTTTACTACAAAATCCCAAGTCCTCATAACTTAGCAATTCTATTGGAGTAAATGCATCGTGAATCTCTGCAAAGTCTATTTCAGATGCTTCAATAGATGCCTGCTTATATGCTTCTTCTGCAGCCATCTTTGTAGCATCCCAGCTGGACATGTCTTTTCTCATTAAAGGAGACAAGTAATCTGTATATGAAGCAGATCCTTTTACCTTTATGTCTGTCTTGTCTTTTGTGACAATGCAGGCAGCTGCTCCGTTTACGTTTGGGCAGCAGTCAAATAGCCTTAATGGAGAAGCTATTATCGGGCTTTCTTTTATTTTTTCTAAACTTATTTTTTTGCCGTAAAATCTTGCTTTTGGATTTGAATAAGCATTTTCATGATTTTTTAAAGATACTAAAGCAAAATCGTCTGTTGTTGCTCCGTATTTCAGCATGTACTGCTGCGCGACCAGGGCATTCTGGGCTGGAAATGTGAGGCCTTCTGTCTGTTCATAAACTCTTTCTCCACCCATCAGGATTTCGTCAGTTATGGTTTTTGTTGTATTTGCCAGCAGTTTTTCAGTTCCTATGACCAGCATGTTGTTATATTTCATCTTTAAAGCAGTCCATAACGCATGGCCTCCTCCTGCGCAGCCAGCAGGAATCCTTATTATAGGTATTTTTGTCTTGAATAAAGATGCAAGTACTGAAGCAGAGTGCCTTTGCCTGTCTCCATTTGAAGGAATATCCATACAGGAACTTACAACAGCATCTATATCACTGATGGACATATCTGCATCTTCTAATGCTTCATAAGCTGCTTCATACGCTAATTCATAGGTCAGCCTATATTTGGTGCCTAGTTTAGTCATACCTACTCCTTTTATAAACATTTTAATCGAGAACAGCTTTTTCTTTGAATTTTTCCCGGAATTTTTCCCGGTCTACAATCGCTAAAACAAATTTCACTTCAGCAGAAGGCTTTGGATGGTTGTTAACAAAGACTTTTCCCTTTACAACTCCTCCTTTATCGGTTAAGCGCTTTAGCTCAATTTCATATCTCATTTCCTGGCCTGGAAAGGTAGGATATTTGAATACTGCCTTTTTTATATTATAAGCAAGAACATCTTTTTTTTCATGATCTACTAAGTTGTATCGTATCAGGATAGTGCCTGCCTGGCCAATGCCTTCTGCAATCAATGCTCCGGGCATGATAGGGAATCCAGCAAAATGGCCCTTCAGGAATTCTTCATCTTTTCTTACTTTTCTTATTGCAGTAATGCGGTTTTTATCTAAATGAAGGACTTTATCTACGAACAAAAAAGGATTTTGATAAGGTATTATTTTTTTAATATTTTCTTTTTCTATCTCTCCTTTTTCATTTTTTAAGCTATCAATTGAATTCATTTTTAACCCCCTATTTCCTGTTTTTAGTATATGAGGGCTATTTAAAAAAGTTTCTAAATCTTGAGACGATTTTGAACCTAAAAAATTTTTTGTATTTTTGTAGGTTTCGCTAAGGGGGAGGTTAAGTCAACTTAAGTGTCAAAAATATTTTTTTTTATAATATATCCGAAACTACCGAGTATAATCAGATGACCTGTTGTGAAGCGTGCTTCAACATTAAGTAATTTTTGATATTTTAAACATTCCTTGATTTTTGATAAGTGAAATTTTGTTGTTTAAAGCATTTTTTTCAAGACAGAGTTTCATAGACAATACCCAAATCTTTATATAGCCTAGAAAGCTTTCTTTAGGCATATATGGCTAATGGAAATAACAATAAGCTGCGTAAAAGAGTAGAGAAAAAGATAGTTGTATTGCTGAATAAGGCTTTGACTCCGTTAGCAAACAGTTATAGGCATTCAAGGGAATGGGTCAAAAGCCTTAAGAAAAAGGCGCCTTCGATCTATAATGAAATAGAATCTGTTATCAAATCTCAGTTGGTATTGCTGGAGAAGAAGAAGCCGGGCGATGTTAAGGTTGGAGAACTGATAACTTCTAGTATAATAAGGAAACTTCCAGGAATTGATGAAGACAAATTAAAAGACATAATTTCTGATAAAAGTTCTAAGTCATTTTTGGATGCATTAGCAAAAGGTTTTGGAGCAGCGACTGAAGCAGAAAAGGATTATACTGTTTTAGGCAAGGAAAAGCTGTTTAAAAAAGTTTTAATTGCTAACAGGGGGGAAATAGCCTTAAGGATAATCAGGGCATGTAAAGAACTAGGCGTAGGTGTTGAGATAGTTTATGCAACACCTGACAAGGATTCATTGACTGTTAAGTTTGCAGATAAGGCTTATTGTATTGGAGCTAATACTAGCTATTTGGATATACATAAGATAGTGAAGATAGCTAAAAAAGCAAATGCAGATGCAATCCATCCAGGTTATGGATTTTTGGCAGAGAATGCGGATTTTGCCAGATTGTGCGAGAAAAGAAAGATAGTGTTCATAGGGCCTTCTTCAAATACAATAAGGGATTTAGGGGACAAGGTCAAGGCAAGAGAAAAGATGAAAAAACATCAGGTTCCTGTATTGCCGGGAACAAGCATTTTGAAAAATAAGAAACAAACTTTGAAAATGGCTAATAAGATAGGGTACCCTATAATCTTAAAGGCAGTTGCAGGTGGGGGGGGCAAGGGGATGAGGGTAGTCAACAATGCAGGGGAACTGGAAAACAATTTTGAGCAGGCACAGTCAGAAGCCCAAAATGCTTTTGGAAGCAAAGCGCTGTTTATAGAAAAATATCTACATGATACAAAACATATAGAATTCCAGGTTTTGTCAGATAAGTACGGAAACCATATTCATTTAGGGGAAAGGGATTGTACAATACAGAGAAGACACCAAAAATTAATTGAGGAAGCTCCTTCTATAGACTTAACAGAAGAGCTGAGGGAAAAGATGGGGGAAGCTGCGGTAAAGGCAGTCTCTGCTGTAGGGTATAGGGGAGCTGGAACAGTAGAATTTTTATTTAGGGATAATGATTATTATTTTATTGAGGTTAATACAAGGATACAGGTTGAGCACGGCATAACTGAGATGGTTACAGGGGTCGATTTAGTCAAGGAGCAAATTAAGCTGGCAGCAGGTGCCAAGCTTGCATTTAAACAAAGCGATATAAAAATAGACGGATATGCTATTGAATGCAGGATAAATGCAGAAGATCCTGCTGAGGATTTTTTGCCTTCTATAGGCACCATATATAATTACCTGCCTCCAGGAGGTCCTGGGATAAGAGTTAGCAGTATATGCCATTCAGGATATAAGGTACTGCCTCATTTTGATTCTTTATTGGCTTTGCTCATTTGCAACGGCAAGACCAGGCAGGAAGCAATTGCAAAAATGAAAGGGGCTTTGGACGAATATATTATCCATGGTGTAAAGACCACTATACCTTTCCATAAGGCTGTTCTGGAGAACAAGAACTTCATTAGGGGGGATATAAGCACAGCCTTTATCAGGGAAAATAAGATTGTAGAAGAAATCAAGAAAAAAACAAAGGTAAGAAAAGAGATTAAGAATGGCGAGAAGGTATTGATTGTGACGACTGCTGTTTCTCAGTATCTAAAAAAAAAGCCAAAGCCTGCTGAGCAGAATCCTTGGGTCATTGCCGGCAGGCAGGAATCGATGAACCAGGATGAAAGTACGTTTTAAAATCTATCACTTCAAAAAAATAAGTTCTACTAATGATCAAGCTAAGACATTAGCTGAAAAAGGTTTAATTGATGTTGTTGTTGTGGCTGATGAGCAGACAAAAGGAAGGGGGAGGTTTAACAGAAAATGGATTTCTTCTTTAGGCGGCTTATATTTTTCTGTTTTGTTAAAAGAGAAGAATACTGACAAAATAAAATATCTGACTTTCATAGCTGCAATAAGTGTTGTTAAGGCAATTTTTCAATCCACTAAATTAAAAACAAAAATAAAATGGCCTAATGACATTCATATAAATAATAGAAAACTTTGCGGTATTTTAACTGAGAATGTTTTAGGCAAGGTTAATCAGGTGATTGTTGGTGCTGGGATAAATATTAACCAATCAAAGTTCAATAAAAAAATCTCTAATATTGCAACATCATTAAAAATAGAATTGAATAAGAAAACCAATAAAGAAAAAATTTTAAGCCATTTTTTAAAAGAATTTGATAAATTATATGTGCAATATAAAAATGAGGAATATGCAAGAATATTGAAGCTGTTTAAGGAAAACTGTGATACTATCGGCAAGAATGTTAAAGTGAAAACTCTTAGCGAGATTTTTTGCGGTAAAGTTATTGATGTTGATGAAGATTGTAATTTAATATTAAAATTGGATGATGGGAAACTAAAAAAGATTATAGAAGGAGATATTTCTATTGTGGATTAACACAAAACTTATAAATAGCTTTATAAAACGTTACTTAGATGAAAATTTTGAAAGATGTTCCGATTTTAAGGAGAATTTTAGAGTTAGGATATACTATGTTTCTTGTGATTATACTTAGTGTTGTTGTAGGCCTAATACTGGCTTACCCTGTGATGCTGCTGTGGAATTTTGTTTTTGGAGAGCTTTACAGTTTAAGTGTGTTGCAGGCATGGTCATTGAATATTCTTGCAGGCATATTATTTGGCCAGAAAGCTTCAGGGAATCAAAAGTGATATCCCGGATTAAATTATGAGTTCTAATCTTCAGTTGGAGAAATCTTTTGGCTTATATCCCACACCCAAGGGAAGAAGGCCATTGCTGCAATTATCTTTAATACATCTCCCACAATAAATGGAACTAATCCTGCCATTAAGACTGTCCATAAGCTAACATCCCCTAAAAATATCCATAGTCCTGTTAAGCCGAAACCATAAAGAATCAGATTTCCGGTAAGCATTACAATCAAAACTGATTTTTTTGTCCTTCCATGTCCTTTTTCTATCATTTTACCGACAAAAAAAGCCATGAATAAAAATCCGATGATGTAGCCTCCGGTTGGTCCCAGTACAGCAATCATTCCAGATTTATACCCTGTAAAGACACCAAAGCCCAATAGGCCTGCTACGGTGTAAATTAAGATTGTTAATAATCCTTTTCTTGAGCCGAAGAAAAACGCAATCAAAAAAATGCCGAAGGTCTGCATTGTTATTGGAACAGGCCATAGTGGAATCTTTATATTTGCCAGAATAGCTAGAAACACAACTGAGAAACTCATTAAACAAAGATCTATGAAAATATTTTTTTGCTTAAATATCAAGCCATAAATTGTTTTGTATTTTAATTCATTGACAGTTTCCATTTTTGCTTACCTTTTATTCCAACAAAATTAAAATATCTCCTTTATTAACATTGGCATTCTTTTTGACTTTTATCTCTTTTATTGTTGCATCCATTGGAGCGGTTATTTCGTTCTCCATCTTCATTGCAATTAGTTTTATCAGAGATTGCTTTGCCTTAACCTTGTCGCCTTTTTTAACTTTTATTTCTGAGATTGTTCCCGGCAGTGGAGCTGTGATTGTTGTCTTTTCATGTTTTTCTTCTTTTTTTGCAGTTTGTTCTTCAATTACAGGTTCAATATCCTCTCTAGTCTCTACATCATAAACTTCCCCTTCACAATGTACTTTTATTTTGCCGTCTTCCTCTTCTACCTGCACTTTATGCTCTTTTCCGTTAATCTTTACAATTATATCCTGCATTTTAGAATTCTAAAGGGGAATATTCCCATGTTTTTTTGCCGGGTTTTTCTCCCTTTTGTTTATCAGCATTTCTAAGCATTTTATTAACGTGCTTCTGGTATCTTTTGGCTCAATAATCAGGTCAACTTTGCCTTGTTTTGCTGCATCGTAAGGGTTCAGGAACTTTTCTGCATATTCCTCTGCTTTTTTGGATTTTATTTTTTCTGACTCTTTTCGGTGTATGATTTTTACTGCCTGCTCAGGGCCCATGACTGCTATTTCTGCAATAGGCCATGCTATTACCATATCAAATCCCATGTCCTTGCTTACCATAGCGATATAAGCTCCCCCATAAGCTTTTCTCATTACTAAGCTTATTTTCGGGACAGTTGCTTCAGAGTAAGCATAAAGCATTTTTGCTCCGTGCCTTATAATTCCATTATGCTCTTGTTCAGTTCCAGGCAAGTAGCCTGTTACGTCAACGAAATTTATCAAGGGAATATTGAAGGCATCACAGAATCTCACAAACCTTGAGATCTTGTCTGAGGAATTAATGTCTAAACATCCGGCTAAAACTTTTGGCTGGTTAGCTATTATGCCTATGACTTTGCTGTTTAACCTGCCAAAGCCTATTACTGCATTTTGAGCATAATGTGAGTGAATCTCTAAAAAGGATTTTTTATCTAAGACTTCTTCTAAGACTTCCTTGACATCATATGTCTTTTTGGAATCTTCTGGGACAATTTTTTCTAAATTTGCTTTTCTTTCCGGATTGTCTCCTGTGTTTATAACGGGAGGATTGTCTAAATTATTTTGAGGCAAATAACTTAATAACAGCCTTATCGTGCTTAGACATTCTTTTTCATTCTCAGATATAAAGTTGGCTACTCCGCTTTTTTCATTATGTATATGGGCTCCGCCTAAGCCTTCAAAATCAATTTCTTCTCCTGTCACTTCTTTTACTACATCAGGTCCGGTGATGAACATATAGCTTGTTTTTTTTGTCATAAAGACAAAGTCAGTCAATGCTGGAGAGTAGACAGCAATACCTGCGCAGGGGCCTAAAATAACTGAAATCTGAGGAATGACTCCTGAGGCTTTTGTGTTGTTGAGGAAGATACTTCCTCCGCCGTCAAGGCTGGCTATGCCTTCCTGTATTCTTGCTCCTCCAGAATCTAATAATCCAATACAGGGAATCCCGTTTTTTAGGGCTAATTCCATAACATGGACTATTTTTTTGTTATGCATCTCGCCCATTGAGCCCCCCATAAAAGTAAAATCCTGAGCATATATATAAACTGGTCTTTGATTTACTGTTCCATAGCCAACTATGACTCCGTCTCTGGAGCGTTTTTTTTCCTGCAGGTTATAATTATGGCTTTTAAGCTCTGTAAACTTCTCTAATTCAGTAAATGAATTTTTATCCAGAAGAAGATTTAATCTCTCCATAGCTGTTAATTTCCCCTTTTTGTGCTGGATCTTAACAGCTTCTTTATCTTCTAATTCTTTCTCTATTTTCTTTAATTGGTCTGTTTTTTCTTTGAATGACATTGTATCCGGCTATAGTAGAAAAAGGTATGATATTTATAAAGATTGTGGATTATTCCCGGGAAATATTATCCATGCTTCTAGGGTGGGGTCTTCTAAGAGCAGAAGCTGAATTGGAAACAGGCAAAGCAATACTTAAACTACCTGTCTTGAATGAATAAGAATATAAAATAAAAAAATAAAAAAGAATTATTTTTTTCTCTCTTTTTTCTGGCAGCCACAACTAGGCATGATAAAGATTACTAATGCTTTGATTACTAAAAGCGTACCGATGACAACCCATATGTCCCAGGCTGTATAGAGCCTAACTAAGATTAATACGGCTCCAAGGACTAATAATTTTGCAGCCATACACTTTGGGGTACAATCATGCATTTTAACACCTCCTTTTTTATTATCAGGATATCTGGAGTATTTAAACTTTGCTGAGCCGGAAACAATATTTGCTAAACATTTTTATAGATTAAATCTTTTTGAAGAAAAAAGAGGTGATCTATATGTTTGAATGGATCAATAAAAAAATAAAAAAGTGTGTATGGTACGATATCAGTTTGGTGAAGTTGAGCACAGCTGCATTTATACTGCTGGTGGCTAAATTATGGACTCCAATATTAAGCTTAGACTGGTATTGGTATCTGGCTATATCATTAATAGCAGCAATAAGACCTATGTATAAAATGTTCAGTTAGAATCAAGAGAAAAGAAAATTAAAATTGTTTAAGCAGTTAGTACAAATCAAAAGCATAAGTCTTTTTGATATATTGCAGTTAGTTACATGTGCTCTAGAGCTTTCTGTATCAGAGGCACTATAGCTTCTGCTTCATCCTTGAATACTCTGCCTAGTTTTGAGAAGCTCCATTCTCCGTTCTGATTCATATTCTCACGGGAAATCTGCAGTTTCTTTTCTCCGTCGTTATAGCTGTATACTCCTACTTTTATCCGGCTAGTTTCAAATTTAGCTGTCTCAGCAAATAATTCCTTATCTAGATTTTTATCGAATGCCATTTTATCACCTTTTCTGAGAAATCGTAGTTGTTTTTTAAAACTTTTTGTTTAATAATTTTATGAATTGAGAATAAGTTACGGGAAATGCGTCGTTAGCAGATAATACCAATAATCTCAAAAAAGACTAAACCCTTTGCTCTCTTTTGTTCCTATTATCCCCCCTTCCACTATCCTGAAGGTCATCTCTTTTTCTTCAGCAATTGACCTGTGTTTTTTTATTATGAGGCGCCTGTTTCTTGAAGGTGTTATCTGCAGTTCAATAAGGCATTTGCTGCTGTATTTTAGCAAGTCTCCTCCTACCAGGTTTACCTTGTCTTTATTTTCAAAGTCACTATAGACCTGGTTTGTTATCAAGACAGGAATATTTTTGTTTCTTGCGATTTCTGTTAAATAAGAGAGCTGGATTCCTAACTCTCTGTTAACTTTATAGACATCCTTATTCTTGCCTAATTCAAGCCGGTATAGCATAGCAATAGTGTCTATCACAATCAAGCCTATCTTGTCATTTACTGAATTTTTCATTTTTTCAAAACTTTCTTTTTGACCTTCAAAACTTGTCGGCTTTAAGAAAACGATTTTTTCAAGGATTTTTTTGTAGTCAGGAGCTATTTGTTTCAGCCTTTCTATGGAAAAGCCGCCTTCTGTGTCAATATAGATTATTTTTTTGCCTTTTCTTGCAACTCCTGCTGCACAAAGTATGCATAAGACTGTCTTTCCAGAACCAGCCGGGCCGTAAATTGTTGTGATTATGTCTGTTTCATAGCCATCATTTAATAGATTGTCCAGTATTTTGCTGCCTGTGGGGATTTTTTCCATACTATCTGGGTTTTGAGTAAACTTATCAATTTTTCTAGTAAAAAACATTTTTTTGTATAAAATAAACTGTAAAAACCACTAAAAATATCATAAAAATAAAAACCTTTAAAAACAAAACATTCTTATTCAGGAGACAATATGAATATGATTTATACTTGGTTTGTGTGTATAGTATGGTTTTTATCTACCTATTTTGTTGTGGTTTTTCTCCTCACTATCTTTAAGAAAAAGGCAAATTTATTTGAAGAGATACCCTTAATAGAAGACGATAAATTACCTAATGTAAGCTTTGTTATTTCTATTTATAATGAAGAAAAGAAAATTGATAAAACCATAGAATCCCTTTTAGCAATCGATTATCCCAAAAATCTTTTTGAAATAATTTTGGTTAATGATGGCAGTAATGATAAAACTAAAGAGGTTGTAGGTAGATATACCTCAAATAAGAATATTATCTTTATTGACAATAAAAAAAATAAAGGCAAGGCAGTATGCCTAAATCAGGGCATTTCCCAAGCAAAAGGAGAGTTTATAGCCTGTATGGATGCTGATTCAGTTGTTCCAAAAGACATTCTTCAAAAGACACTCCCATTTTTTAAGAATAAAAAAACAGGAGCAGTAACTATTCCTGTTGAAGTAAAAAACCCGAAAAACTTTCTTGAGAAGATTATTGAGATTGAGTATATTATTGGTTTGTCACTTTTTTTAAAAGTGCTTTCATTCTTTGACAGCATTCATGTCACTCCAGGCCCATTTTCAATATACAGAATATCTTTGATTAAAAAATTAGGAGGATTTGATGAAAAGAGCATGGTAGAGGATCTTGAAATTGCTTACAGAATCCAAAAATTAGGCTATAAGATCGATTGCTGTATAAGTACTTATGTCAAGACAATAATTCCCAATAACCTGAAATCTTTGTATACTCAAAGAAAGAGATGGTACTCAGGATCATTGCTGACATTATATAAACACAGAAGCATTATTTTTAATAAAGAAGTGGGTTTTTTTGGGTATTTCATTCCATTTAGCTTTGCCCTTGTTGTTCTAGGCCTTTCTTTATTTATGGCTTCAATCTACCTGGGAATTTCAAACTTGGTAAAGCAGTTATCTTTTTATTCATTAACTAATTATAATTTTTTAGCGCATTTGTCCTTAACTGATATTGATTTGCTTAACTTTAGCATTTTTGGTTTTTTCGGTATTTTTTCAATTGTGGCTACTTATTTTATTGCCGGTGTTGGCTTGAAGATATATAAGGTAAGAATTCTGGAGAGAAAGCTGGGCTTTGCAAGCTTTTTTCTATTATTTTTCCTCTACCAGTTTTTTTGGCTATCATCGTTCTCAAGTGTCATTTTAGCGAGGAAAATAAAGTGGCGGTAGATAAGAATATTTTGATTACTGCAGCAATCATTACTATTCTTCTTTTTGTTGTTATTTTTTCTTCTAATGTCCTATTGGGCAAGGGCAGGGAAAAAGCAGTTCTTGATAGGATGGAAGAAGTAGTTGAAGATTATAAAGAAATGCAGGCTATGCTGCGGATGGTGGATGTTTTTGGCAAAGATGTGACCTGCTTGGCATTAGGTGAAAGCTTAGCAAAGATGGATAAGAGCTTGTGGG